>JALVAL010000427.1 GCA_027011205.1 Gammaproteobacteria bacterium | reverse complement strand
TTATTATAGTAGGTTTTTTTAAAATAGTTAATTAGTAATTAATTAAATAGTGAAATTTGATTTGTTCATCATACTATTTCAGGAGTTGTTGTTCTTTATTAGATGTTAGCTGATTTTGAGAAAAAGGTATCTGCCAGGGCAATAAAACGGTACGGAGACAGAATAATAAATAAAAAAGTAGACTGCAGAACGGTTGTTATTAGATATTGATCAAGAATATACGTAATGTATCAGTATGCGGCTGAAGGTCTGCTTCCGACAAGGCTAAGGTTCAACGCTATAGTGATGAAAATAATGATTAAGTTTGTTGTTCAGGAGTTGTAATAAACTGATAGACATCCAGATAAGGCTGATAAATAAAATCTGTATGCTGAGTAACACAAAGGAAAGCAATGTGATAAGCATGGCCAAGAGGCTGATTATGAAATGACCTGTTTTGTTCATCATATTGACATAAGATTCTTGTCGTTAAACACGTACCAGGATGTTTGTTAGCTGGGCATTTCTGACAGTATAGCCTGATTCAGGCTAAAATCATACTGGATTTATATAGCCAGGAGTTGTTTGATAGTGGTCTGAAAAATACTTAGTGCAGAAAGCTGGGTTTGGCCAGGGTAAAGGGATGTATTTCAGCATCAAACATCTGTCCGTCACCGGCTTTCATCTGATAACTGCCCTGCATACTGCCAACTGGGGTATCTATAATTGTCCCGGAGGTATAGGTAAAATCTTCCCCAGGTTTTAAAAAGGGATGCTCGCCCACGACACCGGGACCTTTAACTTCCTGAGTCTGACCTTCAGAATTAGTAATAATCCAGTGACGGGATATTAACTGAGCGGCTTCTGAACCTTTATTAAGAATATTAATGGTATAGGAAAATACATAACGTTCTTCACCCGGTGCCGACTGTTCTTCTATATATTGAACATCGACATCAATGGCAATATTGTATTTATCCGTATTCATTGGTTTAATTTCTCTTAATCTTAATATAGTGGAATGCAATCCAGTAATTATACTCTGCTTTTGGTTTTGTCTCACTGATATTCGTATATTATAACGGGATAATTATTGGGAGTAAGTATTCGCTCTGGAGTCTGTATCCTGATTATCAACATGTTCCTTGGCTTTTAAAACAGCTTTTTTAACCGCATGATCCATATCAGTGCGTTCACTGGTGGTTAAAAAGAAGGCCATATCCACATCATGGCGAACATAACGTGCTGGCAGCATATTTAATGCAATACAGGCAATATCCTGTAAATAATCTTCGTTAATATGTTTGATATCATCGACAAAGGTTTGAATTAGTTCTCTGACAACGAGGGTTTCATAATAATTGTGAATCGAATCAAAACGCATATTTACTCCATAAGATTAGCAACATCTGTTTTCAGACTAGTATGGAATGGTACAAAATCAAGGTTATTGTCGATATTATTTGCGCAGTTTCCAGGTTGGCTGATCATTGCTATTAATCAGCCCATATTGCAATAGCCATTGCCGGGCATCCTGCGCATCTTCTTTAAACCAGCGTTGTGCTGAACCCAGACGAAAAGTATATCCCCACTCATCCATGTCCTGCATCATCAGGCGTTTATTCATAAAGGGCAGCTGTTCTGAAAGCAGGATCTGTAAATAGCAAACTCCGTTCTCTTCATCGTATCCTCCTGCTGCATCGGTATTAAGAGTCTGGCGGCGCAATTCATCCATACATATATAGTGACAGGACTCATGCAGAGCGGAGTGAACAGGAGTATCAGAACGGATATAAAGCTGATTTTTAATAATTCCTGCTTCCGGTTCACCAAACCAGCTGCCCGGTATTTTATGCCGCTCAGCAACTAGACGGATATCTATTTGATAGTGCTGTAACAGTGTCTGTAAGTGAATAATGTGTTCAGGTTGGCAAAAAAACATGATTTTTCCATAACTTTTTCTG
>JALVAL010000426.1 GCA_027011205.1 Gammaproteobacteria bacterium | reverse complement strand
TAATACACAGAGTAAAAGAGCAGATGATATGTACAATATTGAGAAGCTTATGGAGATTTATGATAATGATTTTGTAGAGATGCTCAAAAGTGGGACATTTGATGACTTAAACTTAGAGGAAGAGTCATGAAGATAGGGCTGATTGTAGAGGGAGATAGCGACAAAGAGTTTTTTGAGAAATATTTTAAGCCCAAGTTGAAAAGAGATATTTTAGTATCTTCTCCTGGCAAAAAAGGAACATGCAAAATTTTAAATAGAGATAAGATTCATAGAGATATAAAAATGCTTTTTGCTAAAGGGTGTCAAGAGGTATATATATTGATTGATTTGGATACTCAATGTGACGATGGAAGAAAATTTAACTGTATTGTAGAGTTAAAAGAGTGGTACATTGAAAAAATCTCTTTAAAAAAACATAATAATGTCTATATTTCTGTGGTGTCAAAAGAGATAGAGGCTTGGATGTTATCTGCTTGGCAGAAAAGTGATAATAAATCAAAACAGGACTTTGAAAAATTTTTTAAAGCAAAGAAATCTTTGAGTGAACTAGAGTTGTTAAAAAAGTTTATAGGCTCAAAAAAAGATATAAAAGCTAAAAATAACGAGTTTCTATACTATTTTCTAAAAAAACTAGAATTGATAGAAAATTACAACTAAAACTAAGAGGAAAAAATGAGCTACAAAATACTAACATCAGATATAATAGTTGACTACTTATTAAAAATAGAGTCAATCAAAGAGTACCTAGAAGAGGGTAAAATAGAAGTAGATGAGATAGGTGATGGAAATCTAAACTTTGTCTATATTGTAAGAAACACCACCAATCAAAAAAGCTTAATTGTCAAACAGGCCGTACCTTATCTACGCATAGCAGGAGAGGGGTTTCCTTTGTCTCGTAAGCGAATGAACTATGAGATTAGAGCATTGGATTTTTATGAGAAACTGCTTCCTAATTTTGTACCTAAGATTTATTATGCTGATGAGGCTATGAGTTTGGTGGTTATGGAGAATCTCTCAACACATATTATTATGCGAAAAGGGTTAATTAGCAGAACTGTCTATTCAAACTTTTCAGAGCATATCTCAACATTTTTGGCAAACTCACTCTTCTACTCTTCGTCACTCTATTTAGATAGCACTCAAAAGCGTAAATTGATTGATAGGTTCAATAGCAATACAGAGCTATGTAAACTAACCGAAGATTTTGTCTTTACCTTACCTTTTATGGAAGATGAGACTAATGATATAAATCCTGATTTATTAGTAGAGGCTCAACAACTTTTTAAAGAGAATGAGTTCAAAAAAAATGTTTTAAAGCTCAAATATATCTTTATGACCCAAACCGATGCACTACTTCATGGCGATTTACACACTGGTTCTATTATGATAAATGACGATGAGACTTATGTTATAGACCCCGAATTTGCTTTTGTTGGGGCATTTGGTTTTGATATTGGGGCTTTGATTGCCAATATGATTAACTCTTATATCTCTCATTTTTATAGAAGTGAAGATGAGGTGTATCAAGCTTGGATTTTAGAGACTATTCGAGAGATTTATATGCAATTTGAAGTGAAGTTTTTAGAGTTATGGTCACAATATCCAAACTCTGCTCTATTAAAAGAGGGCTTTATAGCTCAAAAAGAACTTGATGAGTTTAAAGCAGAGTTTATGAAAAATATCTTTAGACAGAGTGTTGGTTTTGCAGGGTGTAAAATGGCACGGAGAGTTTTTGGCATAGCAGGGGTTGAAGATATTAGAGGTATTGAAGATAAGCAGAAGCTAAAAGAGGCAGAGTTAATGGCTTTGAGGGTTGGGAAGGATTTAATTTTGAATTATGAATCAATGAAAAATATAGATGATTTAGTAGGGTCGATTCTCTCTCACAAACGGTAAAATTAACTTTTCTTTTATAAAAACAGGTGTAAACTATCTTTGCTAATAAA
>JALVAL010000425.1 GCA_027011205.1 Gammaproteobacteria bacterium | reverse complement strand
GAGTAATACTATGCAAGTAGAAAATAATACAGACAATCATTCTGTTGCTGCCAATCTGTTAATTAAACCGGAAGAGCTGGATGACTGGTTCCATCAGAAATTCAGTGCAGAGATGCAGAAATATCAGGACAATAAAACGCCTTCAATGACGATTATCGCCACCAAAGGTACTATGGATATGGCCTATCCCCCCTTTATTCTGGCTTCTACGGCAGCGGCTTTGGGCTGGGATGTTTCGGTATTTTTTACCTTTTATGGTCTGGAGCTGTTAAAAAAGAATTTACAGCTTAAAGTCAGCCCTATGGGTAATCCGGCCATGCCTATGAAAATGCCTTTTGGACCCCAATGGCTGAAAAATATAAATATGAATATTCCCAATGCGCTGGTGACGAATGTCCCCGGTTTTGAAAATATGGCCACATTAATGATGCAGCAGACCACTAAAGCGAAAGGGGTTGCCAGTATTGATGAATTGAGAGAAATGTCAATTGAGGCCGGTGTCAAAATGGTGGCCTGTCAGATGACCGTGGACTTATTTAATTATGCCCAGGATGAATTTATTGAAGATGTGACTGAATGGGTGGGGGCGGCCAGTTTCCTGCCCAAAGCGGCTAAGGCCGATGTGAGTCTGTTTATTTAAACTTTTTTCCATAATGAGCTGGTCAGTTTCCTGAAATTGAGCTTATTCAGAAATGAACTGGATTCCTCAATTTCCGGTAAATCTTCAAGCATGTCCAGCAACTCATCGCAGGTTTGCGGGCGCAGACGTTGATCCGGTTCCATGGCCCAGTCAATGGCCTGCAGGATGGTCGGACTGTATTTCTTTTTAAATGACTCTACTGCAGGTTTCATGGGATCCTTTTCAATGCGCTTATTGGCTGCAGGGGGTGGACTGCCCTCAATACAACTGCGCATTGTGGCACCAATAGCATAAATATCAGTCCAGGTTCCCATATAACCCCGTTCGGTAATTTGTTCGATGGGGGCAAAACCGCTGGTGGCGACGATACGGGCATCATAAAGCCGGGTTTTCATTTTTTCTCTAACCGCACCAAAATCAAGCAGTAAAGGGCTGCCGCCCTGGCGCAAATGAATATTGCTGGGTTTAATATCCAGATGTAATAAATTGCGATCGTGTAGTAATTTTACGCCGGAAAGTAATTGCGGGAAGACCTTGCGCAATAATTTCTCACTTAAGTTGCCCTTGTATTTATGGATATAATTCTGCAGATTCACTCCTTTTTCATCTTTCATAACCATATAGGCTGTGCCATTGGTCTGAAAAAAGTTGGTCACATCCACAATATTGGGATGTTTGAGAGTGGCCAGAGTGCTGGCTTCCTGGAAGAACAGCTTGCGGCCCTTGTTGTAGGATTCCGGTGCTGAAGGATCCAGACTGACTACCTCGGTATTATTGACTCGTTTAGCCAGTTTTTTGGGCATAAATTCTTTAATAATAACAGTCTGTTCACTATCGGATTCCAGATGAGCATTATAAACAACACTGAATCCGCCACCGCCCAGTACACTGTCGATAATATATTCATCAACCCTGGTTCCGGCTGGTAAGGGTGACGTGTTATGCTCCATACAGATTCAGGTTCCTGGTTAGTGTCCATTCGGTAAATTGCCAGGAAGGCAATTTACCGAATGGACACTAGTTAGCAGAGTATTCTTATCCACCCCTGATTATAGGGGGATAACATTAGAAATACCATGTACTGTGTTACAATCCTGAGCAGTATTATACATTGTCTATCAGCTGAGGGAGTTTCTTATGGTAAGAAGTATGACAGCCTATGCTCATCGGGAGGAAAAACTGCCATGGGGTACTCTGGATATTGAACTGCGCAGTGTCAATCATCGTTTTCTGGAAATCAATACCTGCTTGCCGGAAGAGCTCCGGCCTCTGGAAATGAAGCTGCGTAATTATATTAAGGATAAAATTAAACGCGGCAAACTGGATCTGAGTATTCATCTGCAAATACAGGGCAGCGCCGATGATAAAATTAACTTTAACCGGGAAATCGCTACCCGGCTTGCTAAAACCCTGCATGAAATTGACAAGCTGATTTATAATGCAGCACCTGTTAATGCCATGGATATTCTTAACTGGCCCGGAGTACAGGAAAGTCATGGCATGGATCAGGAGGTGCTGGAACTGGCCGTGTTTCCGGTGCTGGATGATGTGCTGACTGATTTACTGGATGGTAAGAAAAGAGAAGGTGATGCGCTGAAAGAAATGATAGTGCAGCGCTGTATTCAAATGCGGGAAGTGATCAAAACCCTGCATGAGCAGTTGCCGGATATTTTACAGGCACAAAGATCCCGACTCGAAGATCGGCTGGCGCAACTAAAAGAAGCCATGGACAATGATCGTCTGGAACAGGAAATGGTGTTTATTGCCCAGAAAGCCGATGTGGATGAAGAGCTGGATCGACTGGAAACTCATTTAACTGAAATTGAACGTATTCTGAACAGTCGCGAGGCGATGGGCAGACGGCTGGATTTTCTGATGCAGGAGTTAAATCGTGAAGCCAATACTTTAGGTTCAAAATCCATTGCCTATATTACTACCTCAGCTTCTGTGGATATGAAAGTGCTGACAGAGCAGATGAGAGAGCAGATCCAGAATATTGAATAAAAAACGATGTATTGATTTTTCTGACTGGCTCATATTGTAAGTACGAGTATGTGATTCTCCTGCTGTATTTGGTAAGTTATACAGTTCGGGTCAGCAGAAAACCACCATAGATTACGGGTACAATAGCCAGTAACTGCCGGGTATCCGGTATGGTATTAAACAGCAGCCAGGAAAATAACAGGGTAAATACCGGGATCAACGCCATCATAGCACTGGCTTTGGTAATGGATATTCGATGTATACCTTCCAGCCATAAAATTTTTGACAGTCCCATTAAAAAAATCCCGCAAACTGCAATATAAAGCCAGACTTTTTCCAGTGCCTGCCATTGAGGGGCTATTTCTAAATTTATAGCCAGTAGATACAGTATTGGAATAGCAAAAAAACTGCGAAAAGTCAGCACCGTACTGGAACTGACCTGCTGGCGTGCCTGTTTCTGATAATAATTGGCTATCGGTGCAATGGCAGAGGCCAGCACAATCAGCAGATCGCCTTTATTAAAACTCCAGTTTTCGGGAAACAGAATAATAATAGCACCGAAGGCCATTAAAAAGGCACCCAGTAAATGTTTCCTGGAGAAAAGTTCTTTGCCAATGACATTAAAATAAAGAAAAGAAAAAAAGAATTGCAGAAAAATCAGAATGGACATATTCCCTGCAGAGGTATAGGTCAGACCCGTATAAATAAAAACAAATGCCAGACTCATCAATGTGGCGCTTAATATTAATGGCCGATATGCTGAGAACTGGATTAACTGAGGTAATTTCCCCTGAATGAACAGTACGCTTAAAAAGGTCAGACTGGCAAAACATATCGTCAGCAGGTAGCTATAAATGGGCTGGATATATTGCAGAATAAGCAGGGTGATAACCGGAAACCAGCCTTCAAAGAAAGTAAAAGCTAATAAGCTGAGTTCACCCGTATGTTGTTTTTGCAAAGATATAAACCTCAAAATTTTTATGTTTTTCTAAATATAAAATATACGTTATGATAACCCGTATTTAAATAATTAATGAGTTATTAATATGATCAATCATCAACCGGAACCTAATTGCGGGATGTTGTATATAATCAGTGCGCCGTCAGGTGCAGGTAAAACCTCGCTGGTTAAGGCACTGCTGGAAGATATGGATTTTATTGAAGTGTCTGTGTCTCATACCACCCGGGCTAAACGTCCTGGAGAACGGGAAGGCATTGATTATCATTTTGTGGAGCAGGCGGTTTTTAAACAAATGATTGCAGCGCAGCAATTTCTGGAACATGCACAGGTATTTGGCAATTATTACGGTACCTCAAAAGAACATATTAAGGAAAAACTTCAGCAGGGTATTGATATTATTCTGGAAATTGACTGGCAGGGTGCTCAGCAGGTGCGTCAGCAATTTGAGGATTGTACCACGGTATTTATTCTGCCGCCCTCAAGAGAAGAATTATTGTCCCGTTTAAGAGACAGAGGTCAGGACAGTGATGAGATCATTGAGCGGCGAATGAATGAGGCAACTGAACAGGTCTCACATTATGAGGAATTTGACTATCTGCTCATTAATGATCAATTTGCCCATGCTCTGGGTGAACTAAAGTCATTAATTCATGCTTTTCGACTGCGCCAGAGTAAGCAATGTCATCGACATCAGCAATTAATTAAATCGCTTTTAAACTGATTGTATAGCACTTAATGGTCTGGTAAAATACCCTGTTTCCTATTGAATTTATTGCACAACAACAGAATCCGAGGTATTTAGTCCATGGCACGAGTGACAGTTGAAGATTGTCTTGATAATGTGGAAAATCGTTTTGAACTGGTTATGGTGGCAGCCAAGCGCGCACGCCAGATATCCAATGGTCAGGAAGCATTGGTGGAAGAAGAAAATGACAAGCCTACCGTCATTGCATTAAGAGAGATTGCCGAGGGTAAAATCGGTCCTGAAATTCTGAATGAAGTGTCCGCAGCTGTGCATACGGGCAGTTCTATAACCTCCGAAGAAGAAGCCGGCCAGGAGATGACTGGCGAGCAATAAATTCCAGTCGGTGTTTTTAATGTGTTTGCTAATTTCGTATGCCGGCCAAATGTTCCAGTAAACCCAGCACCTCGTCTTAAAAGACGAGGTTTTTGGGAAATAGTTGTCACCTCTGCAACCCTCGACCTTAACGACGAGGGATTACGAGGTGCTGGGTAAAAAAACTACAGGGGCTTCAGTTGTTTCTAATCAGTGATTTATGTGCCATGCTGAATACTTATCTGGAAGAGGATAAGGTCAGTAAAGTTTATCACGCCTATCTGTTTGGAGCTGAAGCCCATGAGGGACAAACCCGTATGACGGGGGAGCCCTATATCTACCATCCCATAGCGGTGGCTAAAATCCTTGCGGAAATGCGCATGGATGAAAAAACTCTCATTGCTGCTATTCTGCATGATGTCATAGAGGATACCCCGACCCAAAAAGAACAGATTGCCACAGCGTTTGGTGAAGAAGTCGCTGAAATAGTCGATGGTGTTACCAAGCTGGATCACCTTCAGTTTGATAATAAACAGGAAGCCAAGGCAGAAAGTTTTCGTAAGATGATTCTGGCTATGGTCAAGGATATTCGGGTCATTCTGATTAAATTAGCGGATCGGCTTCATAATATGCGTACTCTGGGCATTATGCGTCCGGAAAAAGCCCGTCGCATAGCCTCTGAAACTCTGGAAGTTTATGCCCCTATTGCTAATCGGCTGGGTATGAATGCCATGCGCCATGAGCTGGAGGATCTGGGTTTTAAAGCCTATAATCCAATGCGTTATCGGGTGATAAAAGATTATATTTGTAAAGCCCGTGGTAATCGCAAGGAAATCGTACAGAAGATTCAGGAAGCTATAGAAATGCGTCTTGAACATGAACATATTAAATGCCGGGTATTGGGACGGGAAAAACATCTGTACAGTATTTATCGCAAAATGCAGACCAAAAACCTGCCTTTTGCAGAAGTTTATGATGTCTATGCGTTTCGGGTTATAGTTGACAGTGTTGACAGCTGTTATCGTGCTCTAGGTGCAGTTCATGCACTTTATAAACCTATTCCAGGCAAATTTAAAGATTATATCGCCATTCCTAAAGTAAACGGCTATCAGTCTCTGCATACCATTTTATTCAGTCCTTTTGGGGTACCCATTGAGGTTCAACTGCGTGCAGAAGATATGCACCGGGTGGCGGAAAATGGTATTGCTGCGCACTGGAGTTATAAAGAAGGGGAGGGTGGGGCTATTGCTCAGAGCCGTGCCCGTGAATGGTTAAAAAGCCTGCTGGATCTACAGCAGAATGCCGGAGATTCCATTGAGTTTCTGGAAAGTGTCAAAATTGACCTGTTTCCTGATGAGGTTTATGTGTTTACTCCCAAAGGTGAAATTATGGAACTGCCCAGAGGAGCCACGGCAGTGGACTTTGCCTATGCGGTTCATACCGACGTAGGTAATTCCTGTGTGGCGGCAAAAATTAATCAGCAGCATACGCCTTTAAGTACTCAGCTGGTAAATGGACAGACTATAGAAATTGTCACCGCACCGGGGGCAATGCCGAATCCTTCCTGGCTGAACTTTGTTTTTACTGCCAAAGCCCGCAGTAATATCCGCAATATGCTTAAAAATCTTCAACAGGATGAATCGATTGCCCTGGGAACCCGTTTGCTGAATAAGTGTCTGGCCAATATCAATATGTCGGTGGATGATTTGTCTCAATCTCGTATTCAGAGGGTGCTGGAAGATTATGAGCTAAGCTCCTTTGACGAATTGCTGGAGCAGGTTGGCATGGGGAATCGTATTCCTCAACTGGTGGTCAGGCATTTGCTGCCGGAACAGGCTGATGAACTTGAGCGGGCTCAGAAAGAACAGGGGCAGTCTCTGGATATTCGTGGTACTGAAGGTATGGTGGTACATTATGGGCGATGTTGTCATCCTATACCCGGTGATAAAATTGTTGGATATATCAGCGCCGGTCGGGGTATTGTTATTCATAAAAAATCCTGTAAAAATACCAGAGATGCCCGTAAACAGCCACAAAAATGGATTGATGTGGAATGGAGTGACGACATTAATACTGAATTCAGTGTCTCATTAAGAGTGGTGGTTGAGCATCGTAAAGGTGTTCTGGCTACCATTGCTTCGGCTATTGCCGATAGTGAGGCAAATATTGAACATGTGGATACGGTTGATCGGGAAGATCAACTGTACTCACTGGACTTTGTTATTTCGGTTCGGGATAGAACCCATCTGGCAGATGTAATGCGCCACTTGCGGATGCTGGATATGGTCGTCACCTTAATGCGTTTATAAGCATTGTCATGCTTTGTTGCCCGGCTGTGGAGTAATTAAGATGATTTTAAAATCGATTTTACAACTTTTGTTATCTGCCTTATTTAGCCTGTCTGTTGTAATGCCCGGTTACAC
>JALVAL010000424.1 GCA_027011205.1 Gammaproteobacteria bacterium | reverse complement strand
GGTAATATTGTTGCGGTTTCCCGTTCCGGTGAATTAACGGTGGCAGATACTCATGGTCGTGAACGTGAACGTTATAAAGTACCTTATGGTGCGGTATTGACCATAACCGATGGTTCGGAAGCTAAGGGTGGTAATATTGTTGCTACCTGGGATCCTCATACCCATCCGGTTATTACCGAAGTGGCTGGTGTGGTTAAGTTCATCGACTTTATTGAAGGTGTGACCGTCAATAAAGAAACCGATGCCATTACCGGTCTGAGCTCTCTGGTGATTATTGATCCCAAGCAACGTAGTGGTAGCGCTAAGGATTTACGGCCCATGGTGAAATTGCTGGATCAGGACGGCAATGATCTGTTCATTGTAGGTACCGATATTCCGGCTCAGTATGCCTTACCGGCCGGTGCGATTATTAATCACGCTGATGGTGATACGGTGACCGTAGGCGATGCAGTTGCTCGTATTCCTCAGGAATCGTCCAAAACCAAGGATATTACCGGTGGTCTGCCACGGGTTGCGGATCTGTTTGAAGCCAGAAAACCCAAAGAGCCTTCCATTCTTGCAGAAATTTCAGGAGTGGTCAGCTTTGGTAAAGAAACCAAGGGTAAGCAGCGTCTGGTAATTACCCCCAAAGAAGGCAAAGCCTACGAAGCATTGCTGCCTAAATGGCGTCATATTAATGTTTTTGAAGGTGAATCTGTGGAAAAAGGGGAAGTCATCTCCGATGGAGCTCCCAATCCGCATGATATTTTACGCCTTAAAGGTGAGCAGGAACTGGCTAACTATATTGTTAATGAAGTTCAGGAAGTTTACCGTCTACAGGGTGTAAAAATTAACGATAAACACATTGAAGTGATTATCCGCCAGATGATCAAGCGTGCTGAAATCCTTAATCCGGGCGATACCCGCTTTATTAAGGGTGAGCAGGTAGAATTTGCGGCCATTGTGGAGGAAAATGAACGTGTTGAAAAAGAAGGCAAGCTGCCCACCACATTTGAAAGACTGTTACTGGGTATTACCAAAGCGTCTCTGGCAACGGAATCCTTTATTTCTGCGGCATCGTTCCAGGAAACCACTCGGGTACTGACCGAAGCATCGGTCAGCGGCAAAATGGATGATCTGCGTGGTCTGAAAGAAAATGTCATTGTGGGTCGTCTGATACCAGCCGGTACCGGTCTGACTTTCCATAATGAACGTCGTAAGCGCAGACAGAAGGATAAGGAACGCTACCAGATTCAGTCTGAGATGAGTAAGCTGGACGCCTAAAAACAAATATTTAACTTTAAATCTTGACAAATATAAGGACATCCCTTATATTTGTCCGTCTTTGCAGGCCGGGGCGTTCCCGGCCTGTTGTTTATTGTGTGGAGAAGAAAGTTTATGGCAACTACCAACCAATTGGTACGTAAACCACGTAAACGTCAAAAAACCAAGAGTAATGTACCCGCATTGCAGGCATGTCCTCAGCGTCGTGGTGTATGTACTCGTGTTTATACAACAACACCAAAGAAACCCAACTCGGCTTTAAGAAAAGTCGCTCGTGTACGCCTGACAAGCGGTTATGAAGTTTCTACCTATATTGGTGGTGAAGGTCATAACCTGCAGGAACACAGCGTAATTCTGATCCGCGGTGGTCGTGTTAAAGATTTACCTGGTGTTCGTTATCATACAGTACGTGGTACTCTGGATACTGCCGGTGTGGATGACCGTCGTCAGGGTCGTTCTAAATACGGTACTAAACGTCCAAAATAATAACGCTTAATTTTTCAAGCAGTACAAGTCTGGTAAAACAGTTTTGAGCCGCAGATAAAAATAAGTAAGCGCATACAGGGTTGAAATGTTGGCTAATAGCTTCGACTATTATCTTCCTGTGACATTCCCTGTAAGTATCTTAGAAAATAACGATAAGAATTCTTAAAAATGATTCTTATTAAACATAGAAGGTAATTAAC
>JALVAL010000423.1 GCA_027011205.1 Gammaproteobacteria bacterium | reverse complement strand
ACCTATGCCAGTATCATTCAGACCCTGTTCAGGCATCAGTACGTTAAACTGGAAAAACGCAAACTGGTACCGACTGACATAGGCGTAAAAATCATTGAACGATTACTGGCCATGGGACTGGCGTTTATGGATCATCAATACACGGCACAGATGGAGATCTGGCTGGATGCTATTGCCCGGCAGAAAAAACGTTATCTGGATGTGGTTTCACAGGTGCATAATGATATTTTGACGGATTTAGAGAGGTTATCTGAAGATTTAAAAACTCCCTTAAAACATCGCGAAGAGGCTCAGTCAATAGGTGAGTGCGGATTATGTAAGGAAGGTAATATCCTGGAACAAGAGAAAAACTACCGTTGTGAACATTGCCAGGCAACACTCTGGAAACTGAGTTTTGGCAAACGCATCGGAAAAAAACTGGCTGTAGAGTTATTTTCAGGTAAAACCATTTTAATCGAGAAACTTAAATCCAGAAAAACACAGAAACATTATAATGCCCATGCCCACATGAGTGAGGGTAAATTAACTCTGATTTTTGATCAGAATACAAATCGGGATCAAAATCGTATGAAATTAAATTGAACAGGAAATTTGTATTATGGATATAAAAAAGGTATCAGATTATAAGCTTGGCAGAATGGTTTGTGAAGAATTAAAAATTGGGTGGCAGCCACGAGGCAATATGCTCACGGAACTGGCTTTGTACTTGCCAATCCCTTTGTTTATTAAAGGATGAACTTATGAAAATATTATTACGTTTTGTTGAAGGGGCTGCGGTTGCTTTGTGTCAAAGTGAAGAAAACACTTTATGTCGAGGTGAGAATAACTCAGTGGAATTGTTACCTACCCGTTATGATTTATATCCATACCATGGTGGAATTGCCTGGGGTTATACAGGCAGCGGTCCAACTAACCTGGCCTATGCGATTGCGGCCAGGATCTTTGAGTATGAGGCCAATCCGGATTTTGATTCTTATTCATCAAAGATCAAAGAAAATCTTCTGGCGACCCTTGATCAGGATAAAGAATATGATCTGACCTCAGAGATGATACGGAGTTCTGTTCAAATTAATTAAGGTTGAATAAAAATGGAACAAAAGAATAAGGCTGTACTATGGCAGGGAACACCCTCACATTACTCTAATCTGGATGGTTATCTTTTCTGGTCATTGTCATTGATTGCAGCCGTGGTATTTTTAAATATTACGGATCTATCGTCGGCTTTTCCTAAAATAACGTTACCAGTGACGATCCCTGATGGTTCCCCTTCAACTTCAACGCTATCAATGTATTTGTTTGTCAAGTTATTAATACTGATTGTTCCTTTGTGGAAGTTATTCAGTTTGTATATAACAACCCGTAATACAAATTATCAACTGACACATGAGCGTCTTATTACTTCGACCGGTGTTTTACACCGAACTCATAATGAACTGGAATTGTATCGGATCAAAGATTATCAGATAGATGAACCGTTTTTTCAGAGATTTTTTTCATTGGGAACGCTGGTTCTGGAAACCTCTGATAAGAGTCATCCCAGACTAAGTTTATCTGCCATTAAAGATCCCAAAGGGATCCGTAATGTTATTCGTGAACGTGTGGAAATTTTACGAATTCAAAAAGGGGTTCGTGAGATTGATCATTAGTAAACCCGGTATTTCTACTTAAAAGACGAGGATTCTTTTGGGAGGAATAAAGAGATCACTGGGTAAATTGTAAATTAAATTTAAGGATGTTTTATGTTGAGTTATAAATATTGTTCTTTTGTGTCTTTGTTGTTAATAGGCGCTGTATTTGTTGCGTTATTGTCCGGATGTCAAACTAATCCAGCAAATACAAATCCAGCAAATACAAATCAGGGTAAGACAACGTCAACCAATGGTTTACCAAAAGTGAATAAAACCACAGCAGCGGTTGGCGGAGGTTTGTTGGGTGGTATTGTTGGCAATCA
>JALVAL010000422.1 GCA_027011205.1 Gammaproteobacteria bacterium | reverse complement strand
TCTGGGATCTGATAGTTATGTTGGACTGCCAGCTCCGTCATAGAACAAAACAAGTCAGAATTTTTGGTTATTTATGCTGAATTTAGATTTCTGGCAGGGTTAACTGATTTTTTTAGGATTATGGCTTCAAGACGTTGTATTTTATTCCAGTCCTGGTGACTTTTTTCATTTGTCATGGTTGAGTCTGGTTTTTCCAGTTTGTTTTCTTTAGCTAATCGTATCCATCTTTGGAGTGTTGAAAGACCAACTCCTAAATCATTTGCTATATTTTTTAGTGTTTGATCTGCTCGCCTGGATAATGCTTTTTCTACAGATTGTACTTTAAATTCCTGGGTAAATCTTGCCATTTTTGTCTCCTAAAATTAAATTTTTCAGGCGACAGGTATGTTGACATAGGGGGAGATCGAAGCAGAGGTGTCAACTATTTCCCAAAAGCCTCGATGTTTAAGGCGAGGTGCCGGGTTTATTTCAGACCCAGCCATTGTTTTATTGTGCGGGTAAAAATATGAATGTCAATGGGTTTTGGCAGATAATCATCCATACCCATTTCCAGACACTTTTCTCTGTCGCCCTGCATCGCATGAGCGGTCATGGCTATTATAGGGACGGTTTTGTATCCGGGTATCAACTTGATGAGACGGGTGGCTTCAAAACCATCCATAACAGGCATCTGTAAATCCATTAATATTAATGAATAATCGTCCTGTTTTACCTGCTCCAGTGCCTCCAGCCCATCATTGACAACCACTACATCCACATCCATTTTATCCAGAATATTTAAGGCAACTTCCTGATTAATCTCATTGTCTTCGGCCAGCAGGATTTTAGGTTGCGTCAGAGGGTTAATAGAATTAATTTGAATATCGGTAATTTGTTTCATACCGGGACTGGATTGTTCAAAAATGGGAGCCGCCTGTTTGTTGCTCAGTTTCATTTGTGCGGTAAAATAAAAAGTACTGCCAACCTGCAGCTGGCTTTCTACCCAGATATTACCCTGCATTATTTTAACCAGTTTTTTGCAAATGGCCAGTCCCAGTCCGGTACCGCCAAATTGACGGGTCATGGAACTGTCCACCTGAGAAAATGGCTTGAATAACTTACTTATATTCTTGGATGAAATACCAATACCTGTATCCAGAATAGAGCAAAGCAGGGTACAATGTTTATCGTCCATGCTGTTCATTTGAATATTAACAATAACTTTTCCCCGATCCGTAAATTTTATGGCATTATTAACCAGGTTAAGAAGTATCTGACTGAGTCTTAGAGGATCGCCAATTAAATTGTCTGGTACTGAGCTATCGATCTTATAAATAAGTCGCAGGTTTTTCTGTTTTGCCCTGTCGACAGACAATTGTTGAATATTATCAACCAGTTCATAGATGGAAAAATTAACCTGTTCCAGCTCAATCTGATCCGCATCCACTTTTGAGAAATCAAGAATTTCATTAACCAGATTTAATAACAGGCTGGAAGAAAAATTAATTTTCTTAAGCTGAGCCTGTTGTTTTTCATTGAGTTCACTAAGGAGTAATATTTGTCCCAGACCAATAATGGCATTTAGTGGTGTACGCACCTCATGACTCATATTGGCCAGAAACTGACCTTTTATTTTATTTGCCAGTTCAGCCTCTTCCTTGGAATTTGAAAGTTCTTTTTCATATTGTTTCTGAGCAGTAATATCGTGTGCAATACCTTCGTATTCAATAATGGTATTCTGTTCATCACGAATAGCAATTTCTGACAACTGGATGATATGTATATTACCGTTTCTGGCCTTTATTTCTATTTCATAGGAGAGTTGTTCGTCACCAAAAACAGTCTGACTGACCTTGGCCAGATATTTTTCTGAGTCAACACAGTATTTATCAAAATTGAATTTAATATCATCCAGCTTATAACCCAGTACGTTTTCAACTGAATTGCTTATATGAATATATTCACCCATTGGA
>JALVAL010000421.1 GCA_027011205.1 Gammaproteobacteria bacterium | reverse complement strand
CTTTTAATGGTGGATTTTACAATCCAACCACTAAAACCTTTATCACTCAACCTCAAAGCTGGAATAGTGGCAGTTCAACCTGGGTCAATGACAATAGTTTTTCCAATTACCCTTTGGGGATGGAACTATGGGCCTACGTCCCTAATGCTCTACTTCCTCATCTCAGATGGCTCACAGAAGAAGCGAATTACACTTCACACATCTATTATGTTGATTTAAAACCTCGTATTTTTGATGCCAAAATTTTCTTTCAAGCTGACGGATCTACCCCTTTAGACAATGACCATCCCGCAGGCTGGGGAACTGTTTTAATTGGGGGTATGAGATTTGGTGGTGGAGACATCGGAGTTGATACAGATGGAGATGGAACGGATGACATGGAGTTTCGCTCAACCTATTTCGCCTTTGATATCACCAATCCGGAGAGTGCGCCAAAACTACTCTGGAGCTTTAATGATTCCAATCTAGGTTTCACCACCAGTTACCCAACCCCCATCCGGGTGGGCAGTAAGTGGTTTATTATTATAGGTTCAGGCCCGGTCGACTACCAGGCCACCCGCAAAGATGATGGCATAAACTTCACCGAATACGGCGGCAGCAACCGTACGGCTAGCGTCTATGTATTAAATGCGGATGACGGTAGCCTGGCCCAAACCTTCACTATGGATAGTCACTCTTTCATGGCTGATCCGATTGCGGCTGACTTTGACCTGGCAACAACAGAGAATCCAGCCAACGCACTTAAAAGAGAATGGACTGGAGAAGCAATTTACATTGCCAGCGACGGCTGCGGTGCCTGACTTGAGGGACAGGTCTTTAGGATAAAGACCACAAAATCTGACGGTAGCCCGGAAGAAGACCCAACTCAATGGGAAAAAAAGGTTTTCTTTAACCCAAACTCAACTGCAGGAGACCACCAACATATCAACACCGCTCTCTCCGTGGCCAAAGATGATGAAGGTCGTTTCTGGGTCTATTTCGGGACCGGTCGTTTCTGGAGTAGCCTGGATCGTGATGCATCACATTTTTCTTACCAGAACTCTTTTTATGGAATTAAGGAACCAGTCGATTCTGATAATAAACTAACTTATGATACAGTTGGAGCCAAAGCGACAAGCTTAAAAAACGTTACTGGTATCGATGTTAAAACAGACAGGTCTGTCACAGGCGGTACAACACCCGTTGTAGATCAAAACGGAGACAGCTCTACTGATTTTGATGATTTACTAAAAGAAATAGATGCAAAAGATGGATGGTTTCGGGATTTTTCTACCGATGGTGAACGAAATTTAGGTCAGGCAACAATCTTGGGTGGTATCGTTACATTCTCTACCTTCATACCAAACAATGACCTCTGTTCACCTGAGGGGTTCAGCAATCTCTATGCCCTATATTACAAAACTGGAACGGCTTACTATGAAGGAGTTCTTTTAACAGATGGTAACCCTAGTGGTACAGATAGTGACGACAAAGTAATATATACTACCAGTGCCGGCAAGGGATACTCGACAACACCAAATATCCATACCGGTGCCGAAGAGGGCTCAACTGCATTCCTGCAAACCAGTACCGGTGCAATTAAAACAATTGCCACAAAAAATACGGCTCCCACAACCAGTGGTGGCGTCTACTGGATGGAAAAAATGGAAGAATAAGAAAACCTGAAAGATAGATCAGCCCCATAAAAAATCACAGACAATGAATCCAAAAGTATTTTTTACAATTTTCATAACTGTCTTTCTCGCCGAGCTCGGTGACAAAACTCAACTTGCAACCATGCTGTTTGCCACTGACAGCGCAAACAGTAAACTAACCATTTTTCTGGCGGCCTCCCTTGCCCTGGTTGCAGCTTCAGCGATCGGGGTATTGGGAGGGCACTTGCTCTCTCAGTTTATCAATGAAAAAACCTTGAATACCGCCGCCGGAGTTGGTTTCATACTAATCGGCGGCTT
>JALVAL010000420.1 GCA_027011205.1 Gammaproteobacteria bacterium | reverse complement strand
TATATATATCACGAAACAATCACGGTAAACACCTAGATTATCAAGAAAATATAAAATAATTATCTGTAATTCTGTAATTTTCTGGCAATATTAGAACGACTTAGGTAATAATAACGCACATTATGAATCCTGAAATTTTTTCTTCAAAAGCACAATTTCGTCACATTTTTGAGCAAGGTCTGATAAATCTGCTTGACTATGATGGACTGGGTGTCTTTATTCTGGTTCTGGCCAATGCCAGTTTTGACCAGCATGTACACAACTATACCCACCCTGCTCTGCTGGAAAAATATCAGCAGCTGGCCGATAAGTATCGTTGTCTGCTTCAGGATGGTCAACTACTTACTGAACCGGAAGATGATATTCTGGTTTTTCTGAAACTCATGGCAATGGGCGGCATTGACAGGGTCAGCCAGACGCAGTTCCGTCAGCTTAATAACTGCGGTAAACTATGGGAATTACAGTTTAATCACATCCGTTCCCTACGTCCTGCCCGAATGAGTAAAAATGTTATAGAAGGGATTTTTCTGGAATACAATCCAGATGGTTTTCATTTTAATAAACCCTTTTTACAGAAAGAATGTTTCTGGTCAGGTGTTATGAATGGTCGGAATTTGCAGATTTTTTATAACAAATTCCCGTTTGCCCGATTTCATTCCCTGCTGGTGCCTGATCGCAAGGACTGTTTGCCGCAATATCTGACCCATGAATATCATCAATACATCTGGCAGCTGACGGAGCTGTTAGGCAGTAAGCTACCCGGTATCGGCATGGCCTATAATGCTTATGGAGCTTTTTCTTCAATTAACCATCTGCATTTTCATCTGTTTATTAAAAAGCACGATTTACCGCTTATGAATTCACTCTGGCAGCATAATGGCGGTTTAGAAGCCTATCCTGTAGAATGCAGGGTATTTGATTCCCTTGAACAGAGCTGGTCATTTATTGAGCATTTACATCAGCAGCATATTAGTTATAATCTCATTTATGTGCCCGGTAGAGTTTATTGTCTGCCGCGCAGACACCAGGGCACTTACCCGGATGCCCCCTGGAGCAGTGGTTTTGCCTGGTATGAAGTCAGTGGTGGTTTTACCACCTTTAACCATAGCCAGTTTCTTGAACTGAATGGTCCTCAGTTAGAACAGGAATTATCCAGATTAAAGCTTGATCTAACTATGCAGCTTGATATTGATTAAAAAAACACTATATCGGGTATAAATACAATTTAAGGAAACTTGTTTTATTATGACTAACTATGTTGGCGGCTCGATGCTGCGTAAAATCAGAACACCTGAAGAATACGTGGCTATGGTGAAGGATTTAAGAGAAGACGTTTTCGACTTACGTGAAGCAGTGGAGTATGATCCGGAAGAAATGTCCCGGGCCTCATTAATTATCGAACCATTAGAGCATATGGTTAATGAGCTGTATGAATCTTTTATCAATGGCACTTATGAGTTTAAAGATGAAGATCTGCCCTATATGAAAATAGTAAAAGAGAATAACTACACGGCTATTCTACCCATGTTAAACCTGCTTAAGGAAATCAACCGCATCCATCGTAATGGACTGGATGTTGATTAACTTACATTTCACATTGCGGATTTATTAAAATGGAAAAGCACTATTGCAGTCATTGCGGTAATGAAATCGAACAGGATGCCGGAAGCTGTTCTGTATGTAATGCGCCTACCCACTTTCACGGCAGGGACTGGCAAAAGAAGACGCCTGGAAAATTTATCTATTTTTTTATTGGTCTGGTTATTTTCTCTTTACTGGTGATTTTTATCGCTCCGCGTTAATCCGATTGACCATGTACCATAATTAACAGCTCTGCTTCTCCACGAGACATATCACAGCTTGTCATCAATTCTTCAATCGAGGCACCCTTGTGCACCAGAGCAATGGCCTGCTGCATGGATTGTGCCCCCTGCTCTTTAAGATCAAACTCTTCCTGACGATCATCCAGCTCTCTGATTTGAGCAGATAATTGATTAATCCGTTTACCAACCCCATAAGCTGCACTGGTCATGGCCTGCAACTCATGCGAGAGATCTTTAAGCTGTTTTTGCTGCAGGATGGTAAACTGTTTGAGCTGTTTTAGTTCAGAGGCAGACTTCTGAGCAGAACGACTGAGAGAATTAACGTATATGGCCAGTGTCAGAAACAGCACAAGTACGATAGCCGAAATTAAAATAAGAAGCGAATTGACATCCATAGGTCTGATTAATTATACATATTCATCAAAATGCCGTACTGTAGCATGTTTTACATCCGGATTCACAGTATCTTCAGCAATGTTTTCTAAGCTTTGCTGCAGCATTGCCTCATTCCCGGCATTTTTTTCCTCCTTGTCAGATTCTGATGAGGACTGCTTCTGCTGTTGTGAGTTATGTTTGTGCTCACCATGAAAATGGCGTTTTTCCCGAACCAGAGGGGACGGGTTTGCTGGAGCCAGTGGTGGAATATCAGATGCCATATTATCGCCTCCTGTAAGCAGAAATAATCAGTTACTGGTGGTTTTCCAGTTTAATTATTTCAGGTGGGCAGACTTTAAAACATGTCCATTTCTGCCCATTCTTCATCATTGAGTACTTTTTCAACAGCTACCAGGATTAACAATTCACCCTCCCGGCTGTGTACTCCCTGAATATATTTGGAACTTTCATCATTACCCACATTCGGGGTTAATTCAATCTGCGAACTGGGTATATCAGCTACTTCTGCAATACTGTCTACTAGTAGACCAACAATTTGATCCATAGTTTCAATAATGATGATTCTGGATTCATCATTTATCTCCATAGTAGGCAAACCAAAGCGTCCACGGGTGTCGATAACCGTTACTACATTACCGCGCAGATTAATGATACCTAATACATAATTTGGAGCACCCGGTACCGGGGCTATTTCTATGTCACGCAGCACCTCTCTGACCTGCATAACATTAATGCCATATTTTTCACTGCCCAGCATAAACGTGACCCATTGAGTCATGGTATCCGCAGGCCCCTCATTTTCATAATCATATTCCATGATTAGTCCTCAGTTCTAAAAAGTACATCACACTTAAACTGGAATTAGTCAGTAAAAGCGATAGTTAATTAATATATTTATCGGCAAATTTATTATAAAGTTTAGCTTCTAATATGAAATTTTTCTATGTATTCAAGTTGTGAAGCAGTAAACCCAGCACCTCGCCTAAAAAACGAGGCTTTTGAGAAATAGTTGTCATCTCTGCTATCCTCGACCTTAAGGACGATACCTTACGAGGTGCCGGGTAAAAAATCTGCTACTTTAAGTTTTGTTCACCGCTCGTCGATTAAACTGTCTTCACCGGTTGCCAGCATAGAGGCAAATTCAGCACTGTCCAGCAAGGCACACATTTGATCGATAACAGTACCCAGTAACCAGCGACGTTTTGTTCTTGATGAACGCCATTTTACCTGGTCTGTTTTAAGTGTGACAACCTCCAGAACCTTTTCACAGGCAAGTCCCCATTGGCCATTAGCAATTAAAATAATGTGTTTAAACTGAGGATTTTGCAGATACTGTGATGGCCAGCGTTGTTTAGGAACCACCTGTTGCAAAGTATCAATAACCGGGACATTGCTTCCCTGATGCTGGATCAGCCCAAGATACCAGGACGCATGCCCGGGCATTTCACTGATGTATTCAGCTCCCCATTCGACTATACCATTAAGTTCAGACAGAGGTATGGCCAGTTTGAGACCTGATACTGCAAATAATAACACCTGAAATTCCGGTATTGCCCAGTCCGGCGCATTGTTAATATTTTTTATCAGAGTTTCAGAATCACCCTGCTGAGTCTGCTGCTTGAATTTTTCATATTGAGACAATTGCTGCAGCTCTGTTTCCACCTGAGCCTGACTGACGGCGGCCTGAGTCAGGGTCTCAAGCTGTTGCCTGATTTCATCATCAGTCAGGGTTTTAATTTTTGGCAAAAAAAGGCTTAAATCCAGCTCAGGTGCTTCTTTTATTTGACTGGGCTGTGGTACTGATTTGCTAAGCTTATCCGCTAAGGAGCCGGTATCATCCTGAATATTATTTTGCCGGGACTTTTCTCTATGCCTGCTATCATCAATATCCAGTGCGGAAGCTGAAGCCATCCGTGTTCTTATTACGGCAGATTTTTGCATGGTTTTAGAAACAGGGGCAGGTCTAGTATGCGTTTTATTTTCCTGAGCCAGACGCTGGCTTCTGGGAATCAATAGCTGTTCATTAATCTTACCTTCTTTGTCTTTCTCAGAAAAAACAATAACCGGCGACTGTGAGACAGGAGAATCCTGAACATCATCCAGAAATTCTATTTCATCAGACAATAGTAATGAGTCAAAATAAACCCCCAGGGCATCATCCTGATCCACTAATAAGGACTGATTGTCCTGCTCTTTATTCATCTGCTGACTCAGCCAGTAACACATCAAGTAATAAATTATAGGCCACAGAACCCCGGGCCTGGGGGTTATAGACAGGCAAAGGCACTCCGTCTCTTGAAGCTTCTCTAAATTTAGTGTCAACTGGAATAAGAGTTCGCTTGAGTGCTTTGGGATCATATTTTTTCTGCATTATACGCAGACACTCAATAGCTGCCCGGGTTCGGCGATCAAACATGGTGGGAATAATAGCGTAATTCAGTGGCTGTTTTCGAGCCCGGTTAATCATTTTAAGGGTGTTAAGCATTCTGTCCAGCCCTTTTAAGGCCAGGTGTTCGGTCTGCACCGGTATTAATAACTGATTGCAGGCTGCCAGCGCATTGATCATTAAGACCCCCAGCATGGGTGGACAATCAACAAAAATATAATCAAACTGCCCCTTCAGACCCAGTAATTGTTTAGCCAGTACCAGCCCCATCCCTTCTTTGGTTCCTAACTGCTTGTCCAGAGTAGCAATAGCTGTTGATGCCGGTAATATGGATAGATAGTCAAAACGGGTGGGCTGGATAACCTCATTAATATCCATAGTCTGTCGGGCAGCGGCTTGTTGAAATACCTTATAGACACTTTTATCCAGGGAATCGGGATCCAGCCCAAAATAACTGGTCATGGATCCATGAGGGTCAAGATCAACCACCAGCACCCGCTGCTGTTTCAGCGACAGCCATCCAGCCAGCGATATTGCTGTAGTTGTTTTACCAACACCGCCTTTTTGATTCGCAACGGCCCATATTTTCACGTATTAATACCTTGCTTTTTAAATGTAACTATTCAACTTGAATTACCATATCTGACAGTGTATTTTGAGTTTTTATATGTGTGGCTCAACAGATTCAGACAGGCTCCTGGTCTTTAAGGTATGCATAAACTGCACCATTTATCAGGGGCTGTTAAAATCTTTTATAGCTCAGGGTTATTGATTTACTGAATATCAAAAACCGGATTGAAGGGCTGCTGCGTTTCTTCAGGGGTTGTTTCTGGTTCCTGTTTCAGGCTTTGAATACGCTTTTGCATAATTCGCCGCCGATCACCCTGCCCCAGTATCACCAGGTTGACACGTCGATTGGCATTACGTCCTTCAGCGGTATTGTTTTCTGCTATGGGCTTATATTCACCATAACCAATAGCCTGCATGTGTTTCGGGTCAACACCTTCTTCCTCAAACAGATGCACCACACTGGCTGCACGTGCTGAGGACAACTCCCAGTTAGAAGGAAAATTTTTAGTTTTTATCGGCACATTATCAGTAAAGCCTTCCACCTGAACATCGTTTGGATAGTCTTTAATCTGGGCGGCAATACTGGCCAGAATATCTTCTGCATCTTCTGACAGAATAGCCGTACCACTTTTAAATAATATGCTGGATTTAATATCAATTTCCAGCCAGAAATCCGTTTTTTTAATCTTAATTAAATCATCATCAATTAAGGGTTGTACCGCCTGGCTGATTTTATCTGAGATTATATCAAGTGATGGATTATCAGCAGGTGTCAAATTATTGTCGTTTCCGGGAATCGGCAAATCAATAAAATCCTGTTTATTTGAGATGGCTGGCTGATCCTTTAAGGCATTATCAAACTCAACCGGTGTTGGAGATGTTGGTCGGGATTTAAAAACTTCATTTAAAGTATCTGAAAGTACCCGGTATTTACCCTCGTTAACGGAAGAAATAGCATACATGACCACAAAAAAAGCGAATAACAGGGTAATAAAATCCGCATAGGAAACCAGCCAACGTTCAAGGTTTACATGTTCTTCCTGTTTTTTCCTGCGTCTGGACATAATCGTTTGCTATAAAAGCTCCCCTGCATCATCATCCACTCTGGTTTTGTCCAGATAACCTTCCAGTTTTCTCTGAATATTGCGAGGGTTCTCACCTTCGGCAATAGAAACCAGTCCTTCTACAATCATTTCCCGGTAATTGACTTCATTATTGACCAGAGTTTTGAGTTTGGTGGAAATGGGGATAAATAAAAGATTGGCAGCACCTACACCATAAATTGTGGCCACAAATGCAACCGCAATACCACTGCCCAGCTTACTGGGATCGGATAAGTTACCCATAACATGAATTAGACCCATAACAGCTCCAATAATGCCGATAGTGGGTGAAAAGCCGCCCATCGACTCATAAATTTTTCCTGCCAGACTATCAAAATTTTCCCTGGCATCAATTTCCAGTTCCATAATGGCACGCATCACTTCCGGTTCACTGCCGTCTACCAGTAGTTCCAGTCCTTTACGGGCAAATAAATCGTCCTCTTCTTCTGCCACAATTTCCAGTCCCAGCAAACCTTCCTTACGAGCAATATTACTCCAGTCAACAATTCTGGCAATAGTTTCTTCAGTATGAAAACGGGGGGGAATAAACACCCAGCTAAAAATACGCAAACCGCGTAAAAAGACATTCATGGGAGATTGCAGCATAACTGCCCCAAAGGTACCGCCCAGTACAATTAAGGCGGCCGGACCATTCACCAGGGTAGAAAGATGCCCACCGTCCAGGAACTGCCCCATGAGTATGGCGCCAATACCCAGGATCAGGCCGAAAATACTGAGGACATCAATCATGAATTAATGAACCCGGGAAGTCATTAGAGTAGGAACATCAAGGATCAGGGCAATTTTA
>JALVAL010000419.1 GCA_027011205.1 Gammaproteobacteria bacterium | reverse complement strand
ATCATCAACTATGCCCGAAACCTGCTCACTGATCCGCGCTAATTTAATATCCAGATCAGCAGCATCGGATACCTGTTCAGAAAGTAAACCAACACCTCCCTGATTAAGAGACATCATACTATCCCATATTTCAGCAGGATCGTTAAAATGCTTCTGGATAGTAACATCGGCGCAAAAAGTACTGCGCATTAAATCCAGTTGATCCTGGTATTCATCTTTAATCGCTATTTCGTTACCATCTTCAAGATCAAGAAAACTGACTGGTTCACGAGGTTTTCTAACCAGAAACATATTGTTAAATGGTTTACCTGAAGACCATTCATGTACCCAGTTATATTGTCCAAAACGTTCCAGCAATGCAGCCTGCATTAAACCTTCAGTACCCCAGCCAATTTGCAGTTGATCTTCGGTATGACTTAAAGATGCATTAATACGTTTGTCAAACATGGTAATCGCCCAGGCCAGACCCGGTTTTTTTCCTGTCCTTATGTCAACGGATTCACCCTGGGTTTTTTCTATCCAGCTGCTTAACACGGGACCTACCGAAGTGACATCAGATTGTTTATCAGAAGGGGTGCAAACAATCAGAACATTCATTTCCTGACAATCAGTAAAACGTTCAAAAAGATAAGCTACCTTTCCTCGCAATAACAGTTCTGAAACTGGATCTTTGTTATTATCTTTGACAGCCTCTTTAACCCCGTTGATATCATCGATAGAAAGTCGCCCGCGATAACCGGGGAAATCCAGTAAATCGACTTTTTCCAACATTTCACAAACCGGTTTTTCTACTAATGGAAAAATCATTTCCAGGGTTAATGCGGCCAGAATAGAACGAGGAACTGAAACGGGAGGAAGTGTTTGCCCATGATCAAAGGGCAGCACCTCAATTGAATCACTATTATCTTTACCCAGGCGCCCCAGAATATCCACATTCATAATACTGTCTTTCTGGGAAAAGCCGTCTTTTTCAGAACCATTCACCAGTACTGTCAAAGGTGCATAGATTACAGGGGCATAAGATAATGCCGCAATGACCTTTCGAAGTAATAAATAAGTTGTCGATAATTCATCAATTTGCCCCCATAATACTGATAATATTTTGACTCTGTCTTCGGCTTTTAAACGAGGAACCAACTCAATGGCTACAGGCCAGTAGGTGCCAAGCAATGGTTCCATGGAGGATAAAAAACGACTTTCAAAATAGTCCAGCAAATCAACCATATCATCTTCAGTAATACCGCCTGTTGCCTGAGCCTGAGCTTTGCTTTCAAATTCAGCTAATAGCTGGTTTATATATTCCGGATCCGTATTGAATTTTACTTTTTCTCGATTAAAGTCGTTAAAAAATGAATTGCCCAGGATTTTGACCAGATCAATTTCTGAAAAAATAGACAGTTTAATGGGGTAACCCGCCGCGGTGTCTTCTGTATTTCGTGTAAAACGTGTCACCAGACCCGTGGCTTCTTTACCTCCACCAGGTGGATTGACATGTTTCATAAAGTCAAGGCGCTGGCCATCATAAACGGTCTCAAGCCTGCCATTTTGCCCGGCAGCCATAGTGGATATCAAATAGGATTTTCCTGCCTGAGATAAACCAAAAAAACCAATTGATACCGGATTAGCAGCAGCTTGCCCCAGTCGACCGGCAAAATTTTTCACTCGACGTAATTTTTGAATCAGTGCATCTGCTTCTCTATCAACACGGGTAGAGCTTTGTCGAACATCCCTGACCCAGTCGATGCCCAGATCCGCACCCTGTTTAATTGACTCACAATGAAGCGCTAAATTTTCTGCCTTGTTATTCATATCTATACTCACCGATACACACTACCACTGTCTAACCAGTAATTACTGTCTCCAATACCTACGTTGGTCAACGTATTCAGTTGTAATTTAACATCACCTGGTTTCATTGGAACTGACTCTGATTCAATACCGGCAATAAAAAACTTTTCATTCACTTCATTTTGACGACCGTGATGATTCCTTTCTTTTTGTAATCTGATCTGACAGGCTTCACCTGCCTCATACAGCTTTTTACGTGCTTCTTCTTTATTAAAAGATAAAATATACATTGGTGAAGCGCCCCATCGTTCAACTTGAAATTGTCGAAAGCCTAGTTGAACCAGACCTCTCATTTCAAAAGTGGTGTCCGGTAATTCATACTCGGGATTATTAAGATCGACATCAGCATAATAGACATTATCGGTTTTAATAATACCATTTTCATCCATCCGCCCAATGTATTTAACTGTAGAATACGGCTTAAAAGCATTTGATCGAAAGAAAAAGTTAGGTAACCGACCCTGCCCCAATTGACATAACATGGCTCCTACTGCAGCTGTGGTCTTGGGATCATCGATTTTCCCCAGTTTGTGAAATGGATACCAGGTACCTGTTCGATATCCATGCAATGGAATAATCCGGCTGGGCGGCAATGGTAAAAACATCCTGAATAAGGCCTGGATCCCAGGTAGTTTAGAGGGTCTGCCAGTGAGTAATAATACATCGCAATTATAAAGATATATCACTTCGCATAAGGAGCGGATGGTTTTACAAATTTCGAGTCGATTACTGATAAAAAATTCATGAACCTTACGCAAATTTAATAATATAGGTACATTTAAAATATCAAAATCAATTGAATGATCACCTGTTTGACGCCTTACACCTGCGGCAAAATAATCTACAATGTCATCCGTTGGTTCATTCGATTCACTTAAAAGTTCTCTAATTGTGAAAGTTTTCTGTTCGCTAAGATTAATCGGATCACATTTTTCAAACTCAGATAGAATATTAAGGGCAATAGGGTATAAAATCTGAAGCGAAAATTGCTGTCGTTTCATCGCATCTCTAACACTTACAGCTTCTGAACCAATCAATCTTGACAGTAATATTTCAGGCTCGTTTAAGCCAGATTCCTTCAGAGCATCGGCAATAGCCGGCACCACTATCTGTTGAATAGTCTCAAGGACTATTTCATCACCTGCGACTTTAAAACCGTCACGAAATCGCTGCTCTGGAACAATGTAAGCTCCTCCACCCAACCCGGCTTTGCCAGAATCCAGTAAATAATCAGTCACAACCAGATCCGTAGTACCTCCGCCAATATCAATTGTTGCTATAGTTAGTTTACTACTTTCTTCCTGCTCAAGATTTCTTCGCATTGTGGTAAAAAATTCTTCAGGTCTGCCACCAAAATTATTCATTATTTCAGTATACAAATAGACTGCCTGGCCACAGGTTGCTTCATCCCATTGCAAATGAACCTCTGGAAAAGGCGGCCAGGCTAACGCTGCACCATCACCCGTTACAGGATCATCTTCAGGGTGCCAGTTTAATGCTTTCCATATCAGACCGATTGCTTCTTGAACACGTTTACGATAGATTTCTCGTTCCGGTTTAGGCATTGAAGGAGGTATTGTGATAATAAGAGTTCGTAGATGTCTGGGCCTGCTGGCATGACTCAGCTTTAAACGTTGTGAAGGGCTGTTCATTTGTGCTAAAGCCTGTGTCAAAATTTCTGACATCATGAACATCATCAATGAACTTCGGGAATAAGTCGTATGAAAGACCGGATCATCATCAGGCAGATTATAAAGTGCATCACCATTTGAGTTAATCAATTTGTTAAATGGAGAGGCAATAGCATAAGGTTCTTTATCACTCTGATCAAAGGCACTACTAAAACGCCAACGATGCTCAAAAGGTTCTTCATCCCATAAATAACGCTTGGGACTCGATAAACCACTGGGACCTTCTGTGCCTTTTCGGCAACTTGCCAGACGGCTGGCTTCTTTTCCCACTCGGGCAAAAGTGGGCCACATAAAAGCATTACTTCGACCACTTTTTGCAGACCAGTTATCTTTTCCAAAATTCGCTTGTGCAAATTCTAAACGACTTTCAAAGGGTTCTGAATAAATTTGTTGTGGCTGGCTTAAATCTCGAAGTTCCAGTTCATAGCGCTTCTTCATGCCATCACTTTCTTGCGGATGCTCCTCAATTAAAATACCGCAAGTACGCGAATTACCGACATCCAGAACCATATCTACCTGAATAGGCGGCTCATTATTTTCAGGAGAATTCAAAGTAATCTTAACGTCTGGTGCTGAAACATTTTCACCAATCACGGCCAACCAGTTTAAATAGTGCGCATGATGTGACAGATTTTCTTTTTCTTGCTTCAGATCTTCTTCGTAAATGCCCAGCTTTTCACAGGCATTATCATCAAAAATTTCTTCCAGCCATTTACTAATCCAGATCGATTCAGCAAACCAGTTCATTTGAAAAGACTGCCATGCCAGAGCAAAAGTAACTCCGGCCTTAACATTTGCCATTGTTGGTGCCAGATAATCCGTATCCGCTCTATCTGGAAAAACAGTAGTATCAATCGCAATGGTAATTCTATGGGTACTGTTTTCAGGCGTTTCACCCGGCTGGACTTCAGTAATCCTGGCTCTTGCCCAATTGATAGGACCTTCATCAAATTCCTGAGATGACGATTTTTTAAAATATGGGATGGGTAACCACAGATCATTTAACAGGTTCAAGGATTGATCAATTGGCATAGTGATCACTGGATTGACCAATTTTCCGGGTTTATCGGGTTCGATATATCCTTTCAGACGCTCTTCATATTTTAAACGAATCAGCGAACCTCTTCCTTCCTGATTGACAAACTCTCCTGGTAATTCTTTTTTAGGATCCAATTGCAGACCAAAATCCAGAAATTGAACTCCGCTTGCCATGATTAATGAAATTTGTTGTTCAAATTTTGTTAACTCTGGAATCATTATATTTCCTGATTTAGTTGGATTTTTTATTCTACTTACCAGGGAGCCTGTCCGAGGGTCGGTTTATTATATTAATGACGTGCACTACACACATATCGTGAAATCTATATAAATAAATTCTCAGTTTATTAAAACTTATATTTGGAAACTGGATAAGGAAAATAAAAAAATATTAATCTGTTTTTTCCGCTTTATTAATACCCATATTAAAACTTTCCCCGCCACTATAAGAGC
>JALVAL010000418.1 GCA_027011205.1 Gammaproteobacteria bacterium | reverse complement strand
GAGCCTTCACACACAGTCTTATTATTAGTATCAACTTTACATTTTACTTTCGCTGGTTTATAAGATTGACCACTAGGGCATTTAATGATCTCATTATCCGAAAAGGTTAATTCAGAATTCTTCATACTTGCTTCTACAGTTCCTGAACAGACTGTACCATCATTCCTTTTAATTCTGACATTCCCTTTGCCATCCTTAAAATCATATTCCAGTTTAACCGGACGTCCTTGCTTATCCATTAGTCCTGAATCCGCCTGCCAACGCCCATTCAAAAAATCCATAGGCTTTTGCTGCTCAGATTGCTCTGGAATGGCCAAAGGGTTTAATGGTGGATTTTCGTTTGGAGGCTGAACATCATCAGGCTGTTCAGGTGCTTCCTGATTATTTTCTGGCTCTTCTGGTGGTGGTTCTTCAGCCACTGGTTCTTCAGGCGATGGTTCTTGTGATTCAGGCTCTTTAGGTTCCGGTTCAACAGGCTCTATTTCTCCAGAATCTTTATTTTGAGGCTCTTGAGCCACTGGTTCTTCATTTAAACCACTGGAATTGCCTTCATCAAGTGACGATATGGGGCTATTAAGACCATTCACAGATGAAGTGCCAACAGCTTCATTTAAATGGTTTCTTTCTATATATGGATCCAGTGTGTCAACCGGTTCAATATCTTTATTGTTAAGAACAGGAATATCCATATCCCGCTCACAACCTCTTAACAGGAAAAACAAAAGTAACAACAAGGGTAATAAAGCCAAAAGCCACCACCAGGAGAATCTACGTTTAACAGGCAGTATTTCAACATTACGATCAGGAACAGCATCAGAAGGGATACTTTTTACTGTACCAGGTAACTCAGGTATAGTCAGGATAGCCAAAGGATCCGGTCTGATATTGGCATCGCTGCCAACAAAGCCCCAAAATGTTAAAACGGGCTTGCCATTTACCAGATAGACATGTTCATCATCAGGAAATTGAATAACATGCCCTAATAATCTTTTAAAAACACTCTGATCAGAATTATTATTCTGGTTAAATTCTTCCGTATCATTTAATTTTTTTTTAATACTGCTCAATTGTTCCTTAGCAGATATTTTTTCTTCACGCGTTGCCGAAGACCAGGGAATAACAGAGCCTGATTCAGGAGCATACCAATCGATGATATCACCGTTTTCATTCTGTTGAGGTATTGCAAAAACATTAATGCTTTCTGAACTGATTTTACGTCTGATAGTAACCCGGATTTGAGTCGCCCATTTATAGACAGGATTACCTTCCTCGCCCAGTGGAGTATAATCCTTAATATTGCCCGATCTAAGTAATGGTCCAGTACCAGTAGTCATTGACTTGCCATTTTTGAAATAATTAAAAGTATAAACCATTAATAGTTGCAAAACAAACTCAACTACCCCTATAATTTAATGGCATATATAAAGAATTGAGATAGTCATTTTATTAATAAAATCAGATACATTCTGGCTTTAAAATAAAGTAGCCCCCATTGTCAGGACAATAGAACCATGGGTTTTAATTGACGTTTACAATTTAGTTCTAAATTCATTATTTCTAATCTGAGATACAGAGAACCTCAATATTTTCTTTATCCATCATCCGCATTTACATATGAAATGCATTAGCCAGACTACTTTTCTCAACATTCAACCAAGCCCCTGCCTGGGGACCTGTCCGAGTATTAGTTTAATCAGCTCATCTTTATTTTCCGATATCATTATAGTTCCGTAATAACCAACTGATATTAAATAATTCGAGGCCAGCGGTCATGTATTTGTCTTTTGTAACTATTCAGCGTGTTTAGATTTTGCCACAGTTCAAGGCATTTTCGCACGGAGAATGTGAGCATATACAAATATGTGACCATTCGAGTACGAAAATAACGCCGAAATGGGGTAAAAGATGAATACGCTGAGTAGTTACTGTCTTTTTAGAGTATCTGGCTCAGCAACCACAGCATAAACTCTTATTTCGTCATCATAACGAGCCAGCAATCCCTGAATATTTTGTTATTAAGACTGAAATGTACAACGCCACACATATTAACGCCTCCTATATCTTGAAA
>JALVAL010000417.1 GCA_027011205.1 Gammaproteobacteria bacterium | reverse complement strand
GGATTAATATGAAATGGAAAACGTTTAAAAAAATAGTTAAAAAGATAGAAGAAGAAACAGGAATAGAAATTAATATTTTTTCGAATCAAAAAGAGGCTTGGAAAGCTATGTCTAAAAAAGAGAAAGTAAATGTATTAAATAACCTTTATTTTACAGCTAAACTTAGAGCAAGAATGAATATGCCTGAAGATGGCGAAGCAGAAGAGTCTACAGGTAAAGAAGAACCGAATACTGCTAGTACTATCGAAGATACTCTTGAACAACGAGGGAATAACTACGGTGATTTTAAAGATCATACTACACTCTCACAAAAACTAAAAATACTATTTGATGATCATGTGATGGAACATGGAAATCCAGAACTATTTCATTATATTATGAATGAAGCGATAGAAATGATTTTCCATAAGATCGCTCGTATAGCTAACGGAGATCCTACGTACGCTGATAGTTGGCATGACATTGCGGGATATGCAACACTTGTAGAAAAAGAACTAACTAAATAGTTATGAAGTTTCCTAAATTTTTCTTTATTTTCTTAACTCTTATAGGTTTAGGTACAGCTATTATTGTTGTACCCCTTACCGCTATAGTTTTTTATGTTTTATACAGCGTACAAAGTGTACCACTATTAAATGCTATAACTTTATCTGTAGTAATTATGTTTTCTACCAGTATACTAAGTGCACTCTTTACAATAGGAGGCTTAATAGGCATGAGAAGTGTACAAGAAAAGGAAGATAGATGGATTATCTAACTTTACAATTTGGAGTATACCTACTGCGTTGGATACTTTCAGCTATAGTGATGTTTATACCGTTATACCTGTTAGTAGAGACTAATTGTTGTAAAGGTAAATATCAAGAGTATATCCATTTACTCTTAGTTCAAATTTTTGGAGCTTTTATATTCTTTAATATCGATAAATGGATATTCCGATGAGCTGGAAATCAGGAACACACGTATTAGTATTTGGCAAATCTATGTATGCGGGACAAAAGGGTACAGTTGTACGTGATGATGGACCTTATATTATGCTATTAGCAAACGACCCTGGCTATGTGTATGCACATCGTAATACGATAGATGACGACTACCCAAATTCTCCTAATAGGTATTTTTGGGTAGATCGTTTATGTTTAAAGGAGATAAATGAAACAGGCTGAACAACGAATCGTACAAATGTACGTAAACGGAAATTCAGTAGCTGCTATGCATGAACAAACAGGGATGTGTATCAAAGATATAGAAGCAATATTGAGAAAACACGAAAAATATATAAAAAAGACCTTAAATCAAAAACAAAACAGGGGGTGCAATATTAAATGGAAAGACGGACTCCGTAAGTGGAGAAGAGAGCGAGGTTTAACTAAACCTCAAACAGAAGCTATCGTCAACATGTTAGCAGAAGAACTGGATGAATTGGCACGAGGCATTCGCCTTAAGGATGATATGGAGATTGTGAATGCTTTGGCAGACTTGATTATACTATCAGCTAATCATATAGAACAAATGGAATATGACCTTGATTTAGTTATGAAAGAAACTGTAAAAGAAATTTCTTCTCGTACAGGAGCAGTAAACCCAGAAACAGGTAAATGGGAAAAAGATACTTCACCTGAAGCACAAGCTAAATGGTATAAAGTAGATTATTCTACCTGTAAACGAAAAGACAGGTAAACTACAGAGATTGGAATATGAAATAACAAACTGCTAAAATAGAGCATACACAAAAAGCATTGAATAATTGTTTATTCAATGCTTACTACATTAGAATTAATAGTAATTATTTAGTAATCTTTGTTTTACTTTCTTTAATTATCTTTGCTTCAAAGTCTTTCTTACTGCCTTCTATCCCATACAATCTTTCTATTTCTTCATTTAATAAACCCTCATCAAAAGAATACCCATTTTCATTAAACATTAGATCTTTTATATTATCAAATAAGTACCCTTTATC
>JALVAL010000416.1 GCA_027011205.1 Gammaproteobacteria bacterium | reverse complement strand
TAACTGACCAGCATTTCCATTGCATCATTAGAAAAACCTTTTACTTTGCCATTATAATTGGTGTCAGAGTTATTAATAAAGTGGTTGGCTAATAAAGGAATATCTTCACGCCTATCAGATAAGCTGGGTAATTTTAAAGTAACAACATTAATTCTATAATACAGATCCATTCGAAAACTTTGATCGGCTACAAGCTTATCAAGGTCTCTATGACTTGCTGTTACAATTCTGACATTTACCGGGATCGTTTTATTTGAACCAATAGGGCGGATTTGGTTTTCCTGTAATGCGCGTAATAGCTTTACCTGAAAGGCGGGTGACATATCACCAATTTCATCTAGAAAAAGAGTCCCTTTATCTGCAAGTTGAAACAGGCCTTTGCGATCCTCCAATGCGCCTGTAAATGCACCTCGACGGTGTCCAAATAGCTCTGATTCCAATAAATCTTCAGGAATTGCACTGCAATTGACAGCAACAAAAGAATGTTTACTTCTAGGGCTTACATCATGTATGGCATGCGCAATTAATTCTTTACCCGTTCCACTTTCGCCATAAATAAAAATGCTGGCATCACCCTGAGCAAGCTTTCTAAGATCACGTAAAAGATCATTCATTAAGGGGCTTCGAGTGATAATATTTGCACGCCAGTCTTCGTGTAATTCTTTGTGTTCATTTTGTTGGCAGGCCCCATTCATTGTAAGAGCACTACTGACCTGTTCTAAAAATTCCTTACTTTCAAATGGCTTAGTTAAAAAACCAAAAACACCCCGTTGAGTAGCAGTTACAGCATCTTTAATTGTTCCGTGAGCTGTAAGGATAATAATAGGTAGGGAATGATATTTTTCTTGTATTTGCTCACATAATTTCATTCCATCAAGTTCACCCATTCGTAAATCTGTGATCACAAGATGAGGATGAAAAAGTGGTAATCGAACTATAGCTTCTTCCCCGCTGAGAACTGTTTCAACCTCATAACCAACCGTTTTCAGGCGTAATGTAAGTAATTTCAGCAAACTCTCATCATCGTCAACCAAAAGAATTCGCCGAGCGAAGTGTTTCTTATCGGGATTCACTTTTGCTCCTCTTCCAACCGTTTATTGATACTTGTTTCAATGCTCTTTAACTCATGTAGCTTCAATAGCATGGTGTTTTTTTTATCCTGACAATTGGATAATTGTTCGTTTAACAGCTTAATTTCACGATGCAGTGAATTATTTATCCTGTTCTGGATTTTAATTGTTTTAAGCTGGCCTAAAAGCAATATGTGTTGATCCAGTAACCATTCAATTTGCTCACTATTGAGCTTTGTGTCACGTATTTTTTTTAAAATGCTGATACCTTCATTTATCGTTCCACAACCTGAATAATTATTAATAGCATAGGCTAATGACCAACCCGAATTCCAGTCATTCAGGACGTTGTAATTGAATCTAAGTTTGTCACATTCTATTTTTTTTTCCGTATCCGAAAGGGTGGAAAAATGAATGCTGAATGCCATAAACTTTTCCAGTTCTGAAATAGAACATGACAAAGGGCTGATATCCTGGATGACGGGGTTATCCGTAGATGTAATTGATGAGCAACCCACAATGTTTAATATAACCAGAACAAATAAGGAAAATGATTCTAGTTTCATTGCTTTTATCCTGGTAATCCATGTTGATTAATGGGCAGTTTCAGCAGAAATCTGACCCCATGATATTGTGTGTTGGATTTAAGAAGTCTAATTGCACCATGGTGTATCTTCACATAATCCTTTACCAGTTTAAGTCCGAGTCCAGAGCCTCTAACGGGCCAGTCTTCAGAATATTTGATCTGATAAAATTCATTAAATATAAATTTTTTTTCCTGTTGTGATATTCCTTTTCCCTGATCTTCAATTAGAAGGTAAGCATTCTTTCTATGCCTTTTTAAGGAAATGCCTATTTCACTACCAGAAGAACTAAATTTTAATGCATTAGATAATAT
>JALVAL010000415.1 GCA_027011205.1 Gammaproteobacteria bacterium | reverse complement strand
CATCTACCTCAATGACCATTGTGGTCAAAAACATGGCTCAGTAAAACCCTTTAAAGTGGTGTATAAAATTATTTTATTATTGTTCAGAAATGAAAAGTTCAGAAATGAAAAGTTCAAAGATGAAACATTGAGAAATAAAAAGTTGAGAAATAAAAAGTTCAGGATTAAAAAATGTTGAGAACAAATTTTAAACAATTTAAACAAAAAGGTATCGCATTGTTTGTGAGCCTGATGCTATTGTTAATATTAACTATTATTGCCGTCAGTGCCATGAAATCATCCATGATGGAAGTTCGTATGGCAGATAATTTTTATAATAGACTGCTGGCCGATGAAGGGGCTGAAACGGCAACCAGAGCAGCAGAAAGCTGGTTGTCCACTCAGGCAATAATTAATATTAATAACCCACAGCCTTTTGCCGGCGCTACAGCCCCTTATTGTACTAACTGTAATTATGCCACTCAGTCATGGGCATGGTTTTCGGACCCGATTGGTGATCTTAATAATGACGGTACCTCAGATACCGGCACGGGCACACAGACTGCAGGTTCTGAAGGCGCACATGTCAGCCTGACAGGTACCTCACAAATGGCGACTATTTCCCGCGCCGGAGGAAATTCTGCCAATGCAGTGATGACCAGTCAGCCGGTTTACATTCTGGCCTATAATGGCTTTGATATACCCAATTCAAATGGAGATGTTCAGGTGCTTGATCCTGAATTAAGAACCAAACATATTGGTCCTCATTATTATATCAGCGTTTCTGCGGCACAGGATACATCGGGAAATGCACACTCAGTTAAACAGGCTACCGCAGTAGTAGAGAACTAGCCGTATAAAGCAACACAGGAGTTGAATAAATGAATAGTCGAAACAAAAAGATATTGCTGTACGTTACGAGCTCAATACTATGGTGCTTTTGCGCGGTTGTTAATGCTGATTATAATCTGTCCGAAGAACCTATTTCTCTAAAAGTGGGGGTTCATCCCAATCTGTTTTTAACCTTTGATGATTCGGGCAGTATGTCCTGGATGCATGTGCCAGATAACCTGGGAAATAGTTCAGGGGTCAGAAATTCACGACGCTATAAGTCCTCTGCTTTTAATCCCATGTATTATAATCCTACTGTTACTTATGAAATTCCAAGAGATAAAAACGGTAATTTATATGTAACAACATTTACCTCTGCCGAGCTTAATGGTTATAGACCCAGCAGCAGTTCCAATCGCATTGATCTTTCAGGTGATTACCGTCCCGGTTGTTACTATGAAGCGCATAGAACGAGTAAAGTAAATGATTATGATTCCAATCCCTCTGCTCCGGGCTGGTCTGCATGTAGTCACTGGTATGTGAATCATCCTGCTGCCGATGTCAATGCAATTAATGGTACCAGTGATACCTGGCGAAAAGGCAGTGCTTATTACTATGATTTTGATACCACTAATAGTGGTTGTAATGGTACAACGAGTGATGAAGATTGCTATGATCTGGTGATTGTTACTGCTACCTCAGGCAAGGATAAAAACAACGATGGAAGCATTAGCGCAGCAGAAGCAGATGAAAGACAGAATTTTGCCAACTGGTTCTCTTTTTATCGCAACAGAACGCTGGCAGCACAGAGCGCAGCAATGCTGTCATTTAGAACCCTTTCACCGGATGTAAGAGTGGCCTGGCATGCATTATCACTTTGCGGTAATTTTAATACTTCCTGTGAGGATCAGTATGGTACCTATTATGATAATCGTATAAAAACATTTGCCGGAAGTCATCGAGACGATTTTTTTGACTGGATGTCCCATGTACCAAATAATAGGGGGTCTACCCCATTAAGACGCGCTTTTGTTAGAGTGGGGGATGAACTAAGCACAACCGGTGTTAATAGTCCTTATGCAAAAGAACCGGGAGTCACGACATTGCCTGAGTATGCCTGTCGTGCAAGCTATCATATTGTTATGACCGATGGTATCTGGAATGGTTCTATTTCATCTGTAGGTAATCAGGATAACAGCTCTCATACTCTGCCTGATACCAAATCTTATGATCCGACTAAACCTTATGCTAATGTCTTTAAAGATTCAGCCAGCAATAGTCTGGCTGATGTGGCGTTTAAATACTGGCGTACGGATGCGCGTAGTACCATTAATAATGAATTATCCCCCTATATTCCCGTGCCTGATATTGCTGATGCGGAAGCAGAATACTGGAACCCAAAAAATGATCCGGCCACCTGGCAGCATCTGGTGAATTTTACCGTGGGGTTTGGTATGAGGACCTTTTTAACCAATCCTCAATATGGTGACAACACCTTTGATACTATTAATGGGGATTACGACCTGCTGGTCAGTGGTACCAAAACATGGCCGTCTGCCGCCTCTAATAGTTCAAATAATTCTTATGATTTATGGCATGCGGCTATTAACAGCCGCGGTGAATTCTTCAGTGCGGATAATCCCAATGATCTGGTAGATGCCTTTAACACTATCCTGTCCCGTATTGCCGCCAGACAGGGTTCTATTTCTGCACCGGCCGCCAATGCCTTTACATTAAATACCCTGGACGGTATCTACAGCGCTTATTATGACAGCGGTGACTGGACCGGACAGATTATCAAGACCAATGTCTGTGTGGTGGGTGGTAATATTATTTTAAGCGGCATAGTTGGTGGTATTGCCTGCGGCAGCCAGGCATGGAATGCCCAAACATTATTAGATGCTAAAACTTATACCACACGGGCTATAAAATTTAACTCGGGTAGCGGCAGCAGTCCGACGCTGTCTGATTTTAACTGGACTAATATACAGCTGGACAGTACCAGATTAGCCTTATTAAATATCAATCCCGATACCCTGCTCCCTGATGCGCGTGCTCAAGATCGGGTTAATTACCTTAGAGGTGACAGAACGAATGAAAATAATACCAATAATTTTAGAGTTCGCTCTCATGTATTAGGTGATATTATTCATTCATCGCCGGTCTTTATTGGTGCGCCCAATTTGTATGAACTGGATGCTCTGGAAGGTGGGTCGGCCTATGCATCATTTAAAACAACCTGGGCAAGCCGCGATGAACTGATTTATGTGGGTTCAAATGATGGTATGCTGCATGCTTTTAGAGCTGATAACGGACAGGAACAGTTTGCTTTTATTCCATCCGTTTTATTTCCCAAACTCAGTCAATTAACGAATCCGGGTTATAGTCATACTTATTTTATTGATGGTCGTATGACCAGTACCGATGTGTATATAGATCCCGATGGTGATGGAACCTCTGAATGGCGCACAGTTCTGGTAGGTACTTTCCGTGGCGGTGCTCAGGGAATGTATGCGCTGGATGTTACAGATCCAAATGATATTAAGTTACTCTGGGAAATTGACGATTCAATGGATAATGGTCTGGGCTTTTTATACGGTAAACCACAGATTGCTCGTCTGCATGATGATGATGCCGCTACCGATGATAAAAGTGGCGGCGGTGTCTGGAGTGTGGTTATCGGCAATGGTATTAACAGTACTGCTTCTGATGCTAATGTCAGTGGCACAGGTAATGCTCTGTTATATGTTATTGACCTGTCAACAGGCCAGTTAATTGAGAAATATGATACTGGTGCCGGTACTTTATCATCTCGACCTAATGGTATTTTAACACCGACTTTAGTGGATAAAGATGGTGATCTGATCACTGATTTTGCTTATGCCGGTGATTTGCAGGGAAACGTCTGGCGTTTTGACTTTTCTGTGATAAGAGAGCTTCCCAGTATTTATACTGCGCCCACAGCAAAAAGCGCGACTAAGGTCTATCAGGCTAAAGATTATAGCGGGACATTACAGCCTATTACTGCCAAATTATCTGTAACGCCTCAAAATGAAGGTCTGGGCTATATTATCATGTTTGGTACGGGCAAATATTTTGAGGCAATAGATGCTTCAATTGATACCACTCATATACAAAGTGTTTATGGTGTACTTGACCCCTTTGTCTCTTCATCCAATAGAACACTGACATCAAGTTATAGTGATGGCAAGGCTCTTGGTACAGTAACCAGAGAAGATTTGCAGGAACAGACTATTGAGAAATTGCGTCTTGGAACCTCATTTGGAAATGGTTATACGGGTGATGTTAAAGAGTTTTCTGAGCATAAATTCTGCTGGGTCGGTGGCAGCTGTGGCACTAATGTTAAAAACAGTACCACGGCTGTTCTGCCGGCAACTAATGCTAAAAATCCAAGACAGAGATATGGCTGGTATTTAGACTTTATTGATAACCGGGTTATTAACTGTACTATAAGCAATGCAACCCTGGCCGATAACTGCTATAACGGCACCTCAAGCGGTACAGCTTCGGGAGAGATCCTGGTATCTGACTTTGCCATCAGAAACAATATTATTTTCTTCCAGAGTAAAGTGCCTAATGATGATCCCTGTACTATTGGCGCCGATCACTGGCTTTATGCACTGGATGCGCAGACCGGTGCCAGTACACTGGGCGATGTTTTTGATGTTAATCTTGATGGCCTGGTCGATTCCGGAGACAGAGCAACAACCTCACCACGGATTATCAGTGGTGTAAAAATCTCTGGCACAGAAGGTTCTGAAGATGGCCCAACTCTGGTAGGTGATCATGTCATTATTAATACTTCCGGAGGTTCCGGGCCGACTACTATCAAGTTTGATTATGGTCGTGGCTACGGTGGTAGAAAGTCCTGGATACAATTACGTTAATATATGCGAGTAGCCGCTGTGTACAGACAGGATGGCTGCTCATTCATATTATATCGTTATGGGTATCAGGAAGATTAATATTATTAGGAGTTATAAAATGTTTCATTCTTTTATTCGTTATTTTTCTTTTTTGTCGTTTTTTTTATTGTTGTTTGTATCATCCATGGTAAATGCCACACAAACATTTGATGGCTCAGGCACCGTCAATAAAGTAATTCCTGATGAAGGTATTATTATTGTGAATGAAAGCAAATTCTTTCTGTCCAATAATGTTTATAATTCAGGCAGTAGCAGCAATCAACCGGTCATATACTCCTTAAAAAAAGGCACAGAAATAGGTTTTTCAGGGGTTGAGTCAAATCCTTTTGATAGAATAACCTCCATCAATATTCACCGTCAGCCTGACTAAGCGGGTTCCCGGAAACAAATTTAGGATGGTAGCTATGATACAGCGTAGTAAAGGCTTTACATTAATGGAACTGATGATTGTGGTCATCATTATCAGTACTTTGACGGCAATTGCAATTCCCGCGTATATGAATTATGATAAAAAAGCCCGTCGGGCGGCAGGAAAAACTGCATTAACCGGACTGTCTGCGGCTATGGAATCCTGGTATGCTCAGGCACATACTTATCAGGGGGCTGCTGTTGGAAATGCCAATACCGGTTCACCGGCTATTTTTCAACAGGTCGTACCCAAAGATGCGAGTGGCAGCCGGGTTTTTTATAATTTAAATATATCTGCTTCAGGGGTTGGTTCTTATACCATTCAGGCGGTTCGTGCCAATAGAATGGCAGCAGACAAATGTGGTGATTATACGTTGACTAATCAGGGAACAAAAGGTCTGGTTAATAATACCAGTACAGTGGCAGACTGTTGGTAAATAAAACGCCTGCAGCAATGAACTCAGTAATTATTATCGGTGCCGGTATTATCGGCATGCTGAGTGCTCGTCTATTAGTTAAAAATGGTGTTTCGGTAACCCTTATTGAACAGGGCTATGCCGGTAAGGAATCCTCCTGGGCCGGCGGCGGCATTATTTCTCCTTTATACCCGTGGCGTTATTCTGAGTCAGTCACAGCACTTGCACAATGGGGGCAAAAACATTATCCCGCCAGTCTGAAAGATATTTATCATAGCTCTGGTATTGATCCTGAATATATTAAAAGTGGTTTACTCTATCTTGATATTGGCGATGAACTGGAGCAGGCGATTCAGTGGGAGCAACAGTTTGGTTATGATTTTGAGTGTTTTTCAGGTGAGGATTTAAAATCCATTGAACCGGGACTGGATTATAGCAATGCTGAACGGCAGGGCTGGTTTACCGGCTCTATTGGACAGGTGCGTAATCCCAGACTGGTCAGAGCCTTAAGGGAAGATCTGTTAAAACTCGAAGTGACTATTGAACAACAGACTCAGGCACAGGCTTTTATCTCAGAACAGGGTGCTGTTAAAGGGGTTGTTACTGATAAGGGTACTTTTTATGCCGATAAAGTGGTGCTGGCCGGTGGGGCCTGGAGTGCACGGTTGCTGGAAAAGTGGCTCAAAACCCCAAAAATTGCTCCGGTAAAAGGACAGATGATTGTTTTTAAAGCCAGGCCGGGCCTTGTGTCTCGTATTGTTTTAAGCAAGGGTCGTTATGTAATTCCCCGCAAAGATGGACGGGTGGTGGTGGGTAGTACTGTGGAATTTGAGGATTTTGATAAAACTACCACTGCAGAAGTATTACAGGAATTAAAACAGGAAGCCGGTCGAATTATTCCGGCACTGGCCAACTATCCGGTAGAAAAACAATGGGCCGGCCTGCGTCCGGGTTCCATTGATGGCGTCCCCTATATTGGTGAGCATCCGGAACTTAAAAATCTGTATTTAAATGCGGGTCATTTTAGAAACGGTGTAGTGATAGGACTGGCATCCTGTCAGTTACTGGTTAATCAATTATTAGCACAGGAACCCATAGTGGATCCGGCTCCCTATGCTTTGACCGAAGAACGCCTGGTCGAAGATAGCCGTAAAATAGATTTAAGTACAGCGATATAACATAAGGCTGTTTTAAACCATACTTTAAATTAGCCTTGACTGATTTAAAGGGAAAAAAACTAAAGGGTTATATTCAATGAAATCCTGCTGGTCTGGCAAATGTAACGTGGTGAAAATCAAAGGGTCAAAAATCAAAGGGTCAGATTCAATGAAATCCTGCTGGTCTGGCAAATGTAACGTGGTGTAAAATCAAAGGGTCAGATTCAATGAAATCCTGCTGGTCTGGCAAATGTAACGTGGTGGAAATTTTTATGGACCACTGGTTGTGGAATCCTGCCACTTACAACTTTAATGGTTGTAGCGGGGGATCAAATTCAGACACTGTCAATAAACTGGTTTATATTTATTTTAACTATAGGATTAGTTTGCTGGTATATTATTC
>JALVAL010000414.1 GCA_027011205.1 Gammaproteobacteria bacterium | reverse complement strand
CCTATAATACCTATTATGATTACAAATAAACATTATTTGTCCGATGATAGTACTGAAGCAGTAAGAAATTGTGGTTCTGCTCCTGTCTCGCGTTCAAGACGCCGGCTGGTATCCAGTTTACTTACTCTGCCCCTGTCTGCCAATGTATTTGCCGGGCGGATTGCGCCTGCTGCTATAGTGCGTAGAGAATTGTCTTTTTATCACACTCATACAGGTAAACGCCTGGCTATTGAATATCATAATGGTCATTCCTATCTGATACCGGCTCTGAATGAAATCAATCAGTTTTTAAGTGATTTTCGCACCGGCGAAGTTTATCCGATTGACCGGGGCCTTCTGGATGCGCTGTTTGTACTGCAGCAAAAGAGCGGCATCGAAAACAGCTTTGAAGTTATTTCGGGTTATCGCTCCCCTAAAACCAATGCCAAATTGTGTAAAAACAGTAAAGGTGTAGCTAAACACAGTCTGCATATGCAGGGTAAAGCCATTGATATTCGTTTGAAAGGTTATAATACCCGCACTTTGCGTGAACTGGCCATGTCCATGAAAGTCGGCGGGGTGGGTTATTATCGCCGTTCTAATTTTATTCATATGGATACCGGACGGGTACGGTACTGGTAAGATATAACTCCTAACTTTGCTGATTTACCCAGTACCTCGTCTTTTAAGGCGAGGTACTGGATTTACGGGTGGAATTAATTATGCAGGTATTAAAGTATTGAAACTGAAACAAAGCTGAAAAAGGGGAAATTGGCTGTAATTACATTAATTCCGGCTCTGAATGTGAACCTCCAGGTTGATTTTTGGTCTGATAAAACGTAGATTTAAACAAATATTAAAAAAGTTTATTCCTGCCTGTTTTAATTGTTAATGGTCGTACTCCCAATGCCGTATTTATCAATTACTCTGTTTTGGGCTGGAAATTGGAATTTTGTTACTAAAATTATGCTTATTTGAGGAAAAATTAATGCATTTAATGTTAAAAAAACGTACATCGCTGGTACTGGTACTGATACTGGGTTTTATTATGAGCGGTAGCGCTCTGGCAAAGCCTGAGCAGGGTAAAAAGTTTAAAGACTGGACCGTAGCCTGTGAAAAATTACCTAATTCCGGTAAAACTATCTGTAACCTGTTTCAGAATGTGACCAATGAAAAAGGCAAGGTAGTTATGCAGGTTGCCATTGGCTATGTTCCGGGTAAGGATGTGCCTCAGGCATTAATTACTTTGCCCTTAGGTGTTATGCTGCAGCCGGGTATTGAATTTAAAGGTGGTACTGCCAAGGCAATACGGGTACCATTCAGTGTTTGTGTTAAAAATGGCTGTGTGGCTGGTGTAGGGCTTAAACCTGAAATTGTGAAAGGCATGAAGGCCGGTGACAAAGGCAGTGTTAAATTTGCTGCAGGTCCTAAAAAGGTTATAGAAATACCGGTTTCTCTAAAAGGTTTTACTGCCGGTTTTAAATCACTTAAGTAGTGTCCATCCATCAACGGATGCACACTAAGTAGACAGATAGCTTAAAGGTAATGTGGTCCGGTCAATAACTTTGCGCATAATGAAACTTGACTGGACTCCGGTTACCCCTTCAATGCGGGTTAATTTCTGCAATAAAAAATCCTGATAAAATTCCATGTCAGGTACAATTACCTTTAATAAATAATCGGCACTCTGCCCGGTTATTAAATAGCATTCCTGTACTTCCGGGTATACTTTTACCTGTGCTTCAAAGTTCTCAAAGCGTTCTGGAGTGTGTCTGTCCATACTGATTTGAATTAACGCCACCAGTTTCAGGTCGAGCTGTTTTTCATTGAGTCTGGCCACGTATTCATCAATATACCCGGCTTCTTCTAATTGTTTAACTCTTCTCAGACAGGGGGAAGGTGAAAGTCCTATTTTGTCTGCCAGTTCGAGATTGGTGATACGGGCATTGCTCTGTATTTCATCCAGGATGCGGATATCCATTTTTGTCAATTTCATAAGCAATTCCCCTGATAAGTAGACATTTTATTAAATATTAAAATGAAACTAATCAGTGTAAGTCACCGTAAACACAGTTCCTACAGTCATATAGTCTTACAGTTGTAAAATTTCACTGCAAACGATTCATTGAAATATTATATAAATAAAAGTAAAAAAATTAGTATTTAATGCTAAAAATAACATATTATAAGAAAAATTAGCAATCTAATTTTATCTGGTTCCCGGTATACTGTTGTTAAATTAAACCGCTATTAAAGAGAACCATTATGAATACCGCAGTCTTTAATCATAATAAATACCGGATGGTTAGTCCGGTTAATATGCCACAGCGTCATTGGCCTGAACATGTTCTGACTCAGGCACCGGTCTGGTGTAGTGTGGATCTGCGTGATGGGAATCAGGCTTTAAAAGAACCTTTAAACCAGCAGCAGAAACTGACTTATTTTAAAATGCTGGTCCAGATGGGCTTTAAGGAAATTGAAGTGGGTTTTCCTTCGGCTTCGGACGAAGATTTCAATTTTGTTCGAACCCTGATTGAAGAGCAGTATATTCCTGATGATGTTACTATCGCGGTATTAACTCCCGCCAGAGAGGTTTTAATTAAACGCACTTTCAGGGCTTTAGAAGGCATCTCAAGGGCACTGGTTCATATGTATAATTCCACTTCAAAAGTTCAGCGGGAACAGGTTTTCGGGCTGGATAAAGGAGGGATTATTAATATTGCTGTTAACGGGGCTCAGGCGGTCAGGGCATGTGCACAAAAACAGCCGGAGACAGACTGGCGTTTTCAGTATTCACCGGAGAGTTTTACAGCTACTGAGCTGGATTTTGCGGTTCAGATCTGCAATGCCGTGAATGATGTCTGGCAGCCTGAGCCGGATAAGCCGGTAGTGATTAATTTGCCGGCCACTGTGGAAACGTCTATGCCTAATGTTTACGCTGATCAGGTAGAGTGGTTTATTGCACATATTCATTACCGTGACAGTGTGATTATCAGTGTGCATACTCATAATGATCGTGGCTGTGCGGTTGCAGCAGCAGAACTGGCCTTGCTGGCTGGTGCTCAACGGGTGGAAGGAACCTTACTGGGTAATGGTGAGCGTACTGGAAATGTGGACTTGATCACGATGGCCATGAATCTGTACAGTCAGGGTATAGACCCCGAATTGCATTTGTCTGAAATACAGTCCGTTAGTGAGCGGATTAGTCATTTGATTCAAATGGCTATACATCCCAGACATCCCTACATTGGAGAGCTGGTATATACCGCTTTTTCCGGCAGTCATCAGGATGCTATTAATAAGTGTCTGAAAAATTATCAATCTGGACAAATCTGGGAAGTGGCATATTTACCTATCGATCCGGCTGATCTGGGACGCAGCTATGAGGAGGTGATCCGGATTAACAGCCAGTCAGGTAAAGGTGGAGTTGCCTGGATTATTGAGCAGTCACTGGGGACTCAGATCCCTCGCTGGTTACAAACTGAATTCAGTCAACTGGTACAGCGACAGGCTGAAAAAACCGGTTCTGAAATATCTTCAGAATGGATCGTTGATTTATTTGTAAATACTTATATGCAACCTAAAGGTTTATTTCAGATATATCGTTATCAGGCAGGACAGGTTTCTGAGGAAGAAGAGCAAACAGAATTTGTAATTCAACACCTGGATAAAAGATTAAAGCTTTATGCACAGGGTGTGGGTATCTTAAACTGTTTTATATCCGCTTTATCTGCACAGTTTACAGTGGCTATGGATATTATTGAATACTCTGAACAGACGCTTCAGCCGGACAGTTCTGCTCGGGCTATTGCTTTTGTCCGGGTTGCTGTTCATGGGCAGAATTATACGGGTGTAGCAGAAAATGAAGACATTGTTATGGCTTCATTAAATGCTATATTACAGGCTGTATCGGAGTATATACTGAGTTAAATGGTTCATAAATACCTTCCACACTGGAGAAGGTATTTAATTGATGGGCAGATTACTGTCCCATCATATTCATCTGCATTTGAGAATAGCCCTCTGGTATGCTAACAGTGTCGTCACTAAGGGTGTCGGTGTTTATACTGGACAGGCGGGTTTCCAGTTTGACACTGCCATCCGGTCCATAGAGCCTGGTGTGCAGCGGGATGCCATTAATTTCAGTAGTCGGCGCATTACTGCCCATCATCTGTTGAGCCATTTTCTGCATGCGTTTCATATAATTTTGCATACTCATTAATGTTTTGGCATCGCTATTGGACAGGCCCATTTTTTCTGGTTCAGTCATGCAGATTTCACTGACTTTAACACCATTATTAAAAGATTCATAAACTGTACATTCTATTCCAGATATGGTTTCAGTTCGGGCTGTTTTTTTCTGTTCCAGTTTCGGGGCAGGCTGTGTTTTATCAACCTGGGACAGGTGATTGTGCATCATTTTTTCCACCTGTTTTCTCTGCTCTGGCGGCATACCGTCCATTTTGGCCATCATGGCCTTTCGCATTTGAGCCATTTGTTCTTTGGCTTTTTGAGCCTGTTCCTGCATGGCCTTTTCATCCATGGAAAGATAACGCTTTTGAGTCGTATCTACATGACTGAGTGAATTATTCTGGCTGTCATAAATACTGTAGTTATTATTATGGCTGGGTGGTGTGAAACGAATTTTACCATCCTTTATTTTCATGGTATTAGTGGCTTTTTGAGAACCGCTGCTCTGCTCATAAATCACTGTGGCATCTGCAAATACCCACTGGGACATTAACAGGGCATTACATAAAATAAGCGTAGAACCGGTTTTGAACAGGAGATTTTTCATTAAATATATAACCTTTCTATTAAATTACTTGAAGTCTGTATGATTATAAGCATGCAGGCATAGTATCTCAATGGCTTATTAAATTCTGTTCGCAAAACAGGCGAAATAAAACAATATTACACAACGCGATCATTTCCGCCATCAACAGGTACCTGGGCGGCGGTGGTTTTGGCAAACAGGGGGCCGCACATTTCAACGGCCAGTTCAGCCACATCACGGGAGGTGATTTCAGTATGCAGCAGATTACTGGTTTTATACTGTTCGACTGTTAAACCATAGTGCTTTGCTCTGGATTCAAGTACCTCATCTGTCCATATTGCAGTATCAAATACGGCATTGGGATGCAGGGTATTGATACGAATATTATCCTCCCCCCATTCCAGAGCTGCGACCCTGGCCAGCTGGTTAAGAGCCGCTTTGGCTGCTGAATAGGCAGCGGCACCTGGACCTGGAGCAGGAACATTTTTAGAACCCATAGCAATAACACGAGCACCATTGGGAGCCTGTTTTAAAAACGGATGTGCCTTGCTCATTAAGGATAAATTAGCATCCAGATTAATATTCATGACCTTACGCCATTGAGCCATGCTTAAATCTTCAATACGGCAGCCGCCGGGGAAAATACCGGCATTAAGAATGAGCATATCCAGACCGCCGTATTGACAGATTGTCTGTTGCAGAGCATTTTGTAATGCCGCTTCATCGGTGACATCACCGTTAATACCCAGATAGTCCGGACGTTGATAAAGGGTTTTTATTTCCGGCAATATATCCAGTGCTACCACACAGGCACCACGAGCCAGCAGGGAATCGACACAGGCTTTGCCTATGCCGCTGACGGCACCGGTTACCAGAGCAACTTCACCATCAAAGCGGGTACCACAGGTCTGACCTGTTTTGTTAAGTTTAGCCTGCTCCAGTTCCCAGTATTCCACATCAAAGATAGCCTGTGAGGGTAAAGCCCGGTAGCCTCCCAGTTGCGTGGCACGCATAATAATATCCATGGTATGCTGGTAAATATCTGCCACAATGGCTGCATCTTTAATAGTTTTGCCAATGGTCAGCATACCGGCCTGCGGGTTCAGAACTATTCGTGGCAGCGGATCAAGCCGGTTTTTCTGTTGGCCATCATGAGGATTTTCAGCACCTTGCTTAAAATAGTGATTATAAGCCTCTACATAGTTTTCCAGATCCTGAGCCGGATCCTCTGCCATTAACAGGGGGAGCTGTTTGGTGCGGATCACATGATCCGGTGTTGCCGGTCCCTGCTGGCTGATGTGTTTTATATCAGGGTAATTAGCAAAACCAAGAGTTCTCGGGTTACGGGTCTGATGTACTATCAGTGGTTGCTGCATTTTTTCAGAAAGCTGTTTTCTAAACCGGCATAAATTTAAAACATCCAGATCGTTACTATTTGCTACACTGTCTACGGTAACTTCAGGATAACTGGAATGTACTTCCAGAGCCTGATATTGTGCCAGATAGTCTTCAGCCATAGTCACCAGTTCTATCATTCGCTGATAGGATTCTCTGGCATTGTCGCCAAAAGAGAAGATACCATGATTCATTAACACCATCCCGATGGTTTCATTACTGACCTGCTGCGGGAATATTTCTGCACACAGGCGAGATAAATCAAAACCGGGCATGACATAAGGAATAATAACCACTTTTTTGCCATAAATGCTTTTTATTCTTTTCAGACCGTCTGAAGTATTGGTAATACTGACCACAGCATCAGCATGGGTGTGATCCACATATTTATACGGCAGTAATGCGTGTAAAATAGTTTCTACTGATGGACCGGGTGCGCTGGCACGGGTCATATGGGTTTTGAGTTCATTAACCATCTGGGCGTCTGTGAGCTGCTTAAGCTGACTCAATTTTAACAGATGCTGTAAACGAACCGGTGCATAGCCTCTGGCTTCAATGGTTTCAAGATCCCAGCCGCTGCCTTTTACATAAAGTATGGTTTCGGTTTCACCCACAATATTAGTTTGGTCAATTTTGACCGAGGTATTACCCCCGCCATGTAAAACCAGAGACTTATCCTGACCTAATAAACGTGAACTATAAACCCGTAAGTCCAGCTCGGTAGGGTATTGCTTTGCTTCGTTTTCATTCCAGCGACTGCGCATTGTTCTGCCTGTGTAATTATAAAAAAGATGTCAAAGCATAAGCAAAAGAAAAAGTTTGTCAATTAAACAAAATAATAATAATTTTGCCGCTGTTGGGTAATAGCTTGCCGTTTATGACCGGATTAGCAGTAAGAAAAAAATTAAGTGATTGAAAAATAATAATAAATTAAATGTGGTACGCGACTTGCTTAAGCTGTTATTACGAAAATGCTTAAGAAAGCATGGTTATCAGTAAAGCTA
>JALVAL010000413.1 GCA_027011205.1 Gammaproteobacteria bacterium | reverse complement strand
TGTCAAGCTCCAGCATAAAGAAACCAGGGTGATTCAGTTCTAGGTTATCCCGTACGTAACTTCAATAAGTTGTCAATAAATATGGACAACGCCTCCAAAAGTTGGTATAGAGTTCATACCAAAAAACCATAAGGAGGGTCACATTTGGAGTTATCACAAATCGATTTACGTCCCGTTTCCCCTGATGAAGAAACGTTATTTCAGGAACTTATGAAAACGCATCATTATCTTGGTTCGTTGCCGAAAATCGGTAACACCATTTGGTATGTCGCCACCTATAGTGGTAAATGGGTTGCTCTCCTCAGTTTTTCTGCTGCGGCATTAAAATGTGGTGTTCGCGACAACTGGATAGGATGGAGTTACCGTCACCAGTATGACAGACTTCCCCTGGTAGCAAACAATTCACGTTTTTTGATACTCCCTCAACATCACCGGAAAAACCTGGCCTCTAAAATTTTATCATTATGCAAAAATCGTATTCAACAGGATTGGCACAAAAAATTCGGTTATCCCTTACTGCTTATGGAGACATTTGTCGACCCGTCCAAATTTGCCGGTACAATCTACAAAGCCGCAAACTGGCAATGCCTGGGAAAGACCAAGGGATACCAACGCATCCGTAAGGGGTACAGCAACCACCGTTCAACGCCCAAACTTGTATTTGTGCAACCTTTGCAACGCAATACCCTTTTTCTATTGTCCAGTGATATTATACCGGCAAACTATCGCAGAGGAGAAACAAGAATGAAACTGACCGCTGAACAAATGCGATCTTTACCAGATTTTTTCAAAGAAATCGATGACCCGCGTCGGGCTCAAGGGAAAAGGCATCAACTCCATACAGTGTTGGCTATTGCAGCTGGGGCTGTTCTTTGCGGCATGAGAGGGTATAAAGCAATATCAGATTGGGCCCGGAAATTATCACCCCTAATGCGTGAAAGATTTGGTTGTCGTTTTCGAAACGGCAAAAGAATTGTCCCAAGTGAAGGCATCATTCGGGATATTCTCATGCGGGTTGATCCTGCCCAGTTGGATTCCGCTCTTCAGCGCTGGAACGAATGTTACGGTGCAGTGGATCAAAGCCTGGCGATTGACGGAAAAACAATGTGTAATGCAATTGATCAGGAGACCGGACGGCAAACTCATATCATGAGTGCCATTGGTCACCAAAGCGGTCAATGCTACACCCAAAAAAAGTCGGTACCCTTCCGGTTGCAGGAAGCGACGAAGAAAAACAAACCAATGAAATCAAGATTGCGGTCCCATTGCTTGATGCCATCGACATCACAGGAAAAACCATCACCGGAGATGCCTTGTTGACCCAACGGGATTTTGCGAAGTATCTAGTTGAAGAAAGGAAAGCCAACTATCATTTTACTGCCAAAGGAAACCAAAAAACATTAATGGAGGACATCGCATTCCTTTTTGAAAATATCAACCGCCAGCCGGACTTTATCACGGTAGATCCACCTGATCACGGACGCATTGAAACCAGAAGGATTTGGACATCGACCAAACTTAATGATTACCTTGATTTTCCGTATGTTGGGCAGGTCTTTAAGATTGAGCGCATCACGTATTCTACAAAAACCGGCAAGAAGACAAAGGTCACAGCACTTGGGGTCACCAGTAAATCTCCTGATCAGGCCAGTGCCGAAGACGTGCTGAAAGACAATCGTGGTCATTGGTGCATTGAAAACAGCTGCCATTATATTATCGATTGGATTTACGATGAAGACCGCTGCAGAATAGCAAAGGGATACGGTCCGGAAAATATGACAAGGCTCAGAAGGTTCGCCGTGGGTTTATTCAAGAGTAAGGGGATCAAAAATGTCTCACAAAAGGTTCGCCAATTAGCTATGACACCGCGTTCCGTTTTGGATTACATGAAAATGACCAAAAATAGTTGTGGGGTATCAGCGGGTTGAAAATTAGAACTGATTTACCGTGCCCAGCCTGATGGAGGCGAAGGGTGT
>JALVAL010000412.1 GCA_027011205.1 Gammaproteobacteria bacterium | reverse complement strand
GAAAATATCCTCTGGAAGTAAATCACTTGAAAAATCAACCCGAAGCCAGCGAAGCATAACTAAATTGCGTATTGCAGAGGCAACAGATTCCTTTTTTTCAGTAGTATTCCATTTGTTTTTCCAACTTAAGATGTAATCTAAAATATCATTTTCACTAATAGATTCGTTGTCTTTCTTTAACTGTTGAACAGAATAAATAATGGTGGCCACTTCTTCTGCCTGTTCAGTATTTTTAATTCGACTGAACAAATCGACTGTTTTATCAATTTTAACTTTCATTTCATCTAAAAATTCCAGATGTTTTTCCCTAATAGATGGATATTCTGAGCCAACCACTAATCGGGTCATTTTTCCAAACTCCGATTCCATTGCATAATTTGAATTAGCAAAAACCATCAGGGCTTCTTTAACTTCTGCTGAGTATGGCCCATAGCTACCCTGTTTAAACTGAAAGCCTGTATCAATACCCTGTTCAGTTAAAATATAGCAAATTTTTTGAAAAACAGTCCGTCCTACATGGGGTGCATGGGCTTCCTTAGCTAAACGATCCAATACCTCAAGCACCACAATCCATTCTTTCTTAAATTTTTGATGGATTACGCCTTTAATATTGCTTAAGGATACTGGTTCATTTGCTAAAAAATCTGCTTTTAAAAATTGATGTGGAGTACCAAATGGTGCATAAATTTCAATATTGATATCAAGTGGCTCTAGTTTTTGATACATCAATGATCCAACAAGCTTCCAGTCCAGCCCACCATTACCGCAACCTAAGGGAGGGAAAGCAATGGATTCAATGCCCCACTCCTTATAATGTTCAATAAATAGTTCAAGGCCTCGCACAATATCGTCCAATTTTGATGCAGAACGCCAGTGATTTTTGGTTGGAAAGTTAAGAATTGACACACCAAAGAGATTATCAAATAAATAAGGCACACCAGGTTCAACTTTTTTCATGTCACAGCGATTTTTATATTCTTTCATCATTTCAGGAAAACGTTTCTTAAATTCCAAGGCAATACCTTTGCCCATCACTCCGACACAATTGACTGTATTAACCAGTGTTTTAGCCTTGCTTTCAAATAAGTTACCAATTAAGACTTTTATCATTATTATATTCCTTATCTGAAAAACAGGTGTTTGTTGATTGAAATGGATTGAACAAAACCTCGTTGTTTTAATTTTAATTCCGCTTCTTCACTCACGACATAAGCCCCTAAAATATGTTGAGGTGCCACTACGTCTGGCACAAGCACTTCAGCACACTTGGCTGAGGATTTTTGCCAGTGAGTAATTTGATTAGGATCTGTCCAGTCATCAGCGTAAACCCAATCAAAATTAATCTGTTGGTAGTCAGTAGGGGATAAAAAGCGAACATAATCACTCGCAGCATTTTGATCGGATAAAACGACACCCTCAAGATTAATCACTTGATTTGATATCCTCAATATACATAAATTATCTGCTTCATTCTTTCGTATAAACATCATAGGATTACGTGCATGAAAATATAAATTGGCATATTGATGTAATTTTAAGCCATTGGGTATTGTTTTATGTGCTCGTTTTGCCTGAACTGAAGCCAGAGAGACATCGCTATGTGGTAGTGCTGCGACCCTATCATGAGATAAAATTCCATGCTCAAGCACCGAAATCATATTTTCAATCGGCATTATAGAATGAAGTTCTGTCACACGATTAGGCATTTATTGACTCTTCAAGATTAATATTCAATTTAAGTGACTCATATATCTGCTCACTATGCTCAGTTTGAGGATGCTGACATATTAGTGTTCTGTCCAGAACTGCTACACTGCTTATTAGATAAACTAAGAAGTAGTATATTTTCTAATTTCAACAAGTAATTAGATTCTCTTTCTTTTCTGGTTTTGAATTGATTAAGGTCATTTAATAATGAACAGAATTTATTTTCTATCTTGTTATCAGCTGCTAAAATCTGAAAACTGAACATATGAT
>JALVAL010000411.1 GCA_027011205.1 Gammaproteobacteria bacterium | reverse complement strand
ACATAGGTGATTCAGGTTTTTCCAGTTTGTTATCTTTAGCTAATCGTATCCATCTTTGGAGCGTTGATAGACCAACTCCTAAATCATCTGCTATGTTTTTTAGTGTTTGATCAGCTCTCCTGGATAGGGCTTTTTCTACAGATTGTACTTTAAATTCCTGGGTAGATGCCATTTTTGTCTCCTAAAACTAAATTTTTCAGGCGACAGGTATGTTGACATAGGGGGCAATAAAGACATCAATAACAATAAGACTGACAAATAAAAAAATGACGCTGCGAGGTGGTTTTTTGACTATAAATAGGTATAAGCCCCCTAATATTGTCATACTGAAAAAAAATGGTATCCACTATAAGTTTTTGGGTCGTAAATTTACAGTGATATTTTCACACAGGCTTTTTCTTCTATCAGCTGGGCAAGAGAAGGTAATTTGTATTCACCACTTACCCTATCACGAATATACTCGTAAGTTCTAACCCCAAGCTTCTTGGCTGTTTGACTGATCGTCATGAAAGTATCTTTAATTTTAGGTAACTACTCAGCATATTCATCTTTTGCCCGATTTCATCGTTATTTTCGTACTCAAATGGTCACATATTTATATATACCCGTGATCAATGAAAGTGCTTGATTTTTTTAAATAAGAAGATCAAAATTAACACATGACGCAAATCAATCTAACAGTCCCTCAAAAAGCAACGCTTGAAATTCAGCATAAGCAATCACGCAATGGCAAAGAGCGAGATAGAATCAAAGCCATGTTGCTTTGCTCTGAAGGCTGGAATACTCCGATGATTGCACAGGCACTGCGTATCCATGAAACCAGCATATTGCGCCATATTAAAGACTACCAAGACTCAGAAAAACTCACGATAGAAAGTGGTGGCTCATCCAGTAAACTTTCTGCAGAACAAACAGAAGAATTAATTTGTCATTTAACTGAACAGACCTATCATCACCAAAAGGATATTATTGCCTATATTAAAGCGAGCTGGTCAATTGAATATACGGTTGCTGGGATTAATAAATGGCTCCATCAAAATAAATTCAGCTATAAGAAGCCAAAAGGTTTACCTTATAAAACAGACACAGAGAAGCACTGGAGAAAACTCAGGGGTTTTAAACTGTTGGGTGATGTCATTGATGGAGTGATATTTATTGATGGTGAGAAACAAGAAACAGAAAATCTGGATAGAGAAGACAGAATGTCAGCCTGATCTTAAACACCAGATTTGACTATAACTCTTGGTGCAATAGAGTTGGGTCGAATCGCAGAAGCGGTGACATCTCAGTATGATACAGTGAATGCCATATCAATGATGGATTTTATAGAAACTCTTCGCTGGGAGAGTCACACGATAGGTATAATTCACTTAATTCTTGATGGCGCTGGTTATCATAGAGCTCAGGTATTAAAAGATAGAGCGCAAGAACTGGATATAAAATTCTACTATTTGCCACCCTTTAGCCCTAATTTAAATCCAATAGAACGACTATGGAAAGTGATGAATGAAAAAGTAAGAAATAATCATTGTTTTCACAGTGCAAAAGAGTTTCGACAGAAAATTAATGATTTTTTTGACAATATTTTACCCGAAATTGGAAAATCATTAGATACCCGAATTAATGATAATTTTCAGACGTTTGATCCTGCATTTTCAAGTTGATTGGGTATATGCTCACATTTTCCGTGCGAAAAATGCCTTGAACTCAGACAAAATCTAAACATGCTGAGTAGTTACAAACGGATTTAAAAAGCAGATTTTAAAAGTATAAGTCACCTGAAATCTAACATCCGTTAGTTGGCAGGGTAAACAAAGGGTCTTTTTTATAAGGCCTTTTTTGTTTTATGTCTGAAAATAGTTCAGCAGTTCTCGCTAAGATGAACCATTGAGCTATAGCAACGTTTAACAAGCAGATGAAAAAAACTTTTCGCAGTAACTTTAGAAATACCAAAAAAATAAAATAAAAAGCTTGCATT
>JALVAL010000410.1 GCA_027011205.1 Gammaproteobacteria bacterium | reverse complement strand
GGCTTATGGAGCCTTGCGCCTGGCAAATGTAATGTTCAGTGAATTGCGGGATACTATTTTTGCCCGGGTTCGCTATCGGGCCATGCGTAATCTCTCCGGTAAAGTTCTGAGCCATCTATATTCTCTGTCGTTGCAGTTTCATCTGGAACGCCGCACCGGTGGTATTTCTCGAGATCTGGAACGGGGCACACGAGCGGTATCCAGTATTATGAACTATCTGGTGTTCAATATTATCCCGACCATTGCTGAATTTGCTCTGGTGGCATTTTTGCTACTGGGCAATTATGACATAAATTTTACTCTGGTCACCTTTAGTACTGTACTGGTGTATATTATATTTACCCTTTCAGTAACAAATTGGCGCATGCATATTCGTCATCGTATGAATCGTCTGGACTCGGCAGCTAATGCCATGGCTGTAGATGGTTTGATCAATTATGAAACGGTTAAATATTTTAATAATGACGAGTATGAGCTGCATCGATACGATGATACTTTAAATGAATGGGAAGATTCTGCGGTAAAAAGTCAGGCATCAATGTCACTGTTAAACTTCGGGCAGGGCTGTATTATTGCAGTGGGCGTGACTTTAATGATGTTTCTGGCCACCCAGGGCGTTGTTGACGGTGAAATGAGTATTGGTGATCTGGTTCTGGTCAATGCCCTGATGCTGCAGTTATTTATACCGCTTAATTTTCTGGGTATTATCTATCGTTCCATGATGCATTCCCTGGCGGATATTGATCTGATGTTTGGCCTGCTGGATAAAAACAGTGATGTGGTTGACCGGCCTGATGCCGTCGATTTACAGCTCACTAATAGTGTGGTTAAATTTGAGCAGGTTGATTTTGGCTATCAGTCAGAGCGGCAGATCCTGCATAATGTCAGTTTTACTATTCCGGCAGGTAAAAAACTGGCGGTTGTGGGGCCATCCGGAGCAGGTAAATCCACCTTGTCACGGCTGCTATTTCGATTTTATGATGTGGACCATGGTAAAATCCTGATTGATGATCAGAGTGTTAATAGCGTGACTCAGGAAAGCCTGCGCCGGGCTGTGGGTATTGTGCCGCAGGATACCGTTTTATTTAATGAAAGTATTTATCACAATATTATTTATGCCCGTCCGGATGCGACTCAGGAGGAGGTCCATAGAGCAGCACGATTGGCTAATATTCATGATTTTATTATGCAGTTACCGGCAGCTTATGACACCGTAGTAGGTGAGCGGGGTCTGAAGCTCTCCGGTGGTGAAAAACAGCGGGTCGCCATTGCACGGGTTATATTAAAGGATCCCGCCATCCTGATTTTTGATGAAGCAACCTCATCTCTGGATTCTCATTCGGAGCAGTTGATCCTGTCGGCCTTAAATGAGGTGGCGCAGCAGCGTACGACTTTAGTTATTGCTCATCGTCTGTCCACGATTGCTGATGCTGATATTATTCTGGTGCTGCAAGAGGGCAGAGTCAAAGAGCAGGGTAGTCATCAGGAGTTACTGATGCAGCGGGGTCTGTACTATACGCTGTGGAATCTGCAATTACAGGAAAAAGAATAAGTATGAAAAAACAATTGCTTGCCGTTGTTGAGCAGGGTGGATATCCGGATTTTACCTCACTTTATGAGTCGCTCGATTATGTGGTGGAAACAGTCAATACACCCCGCAAGGCGAATAGTTTCTTAAAGAAAAACCCGGTTAATATGCTGGTATGTGAATTTAATTTTCAGACGGATTTTCGTGATCGTACCAGCTCACTGGAATCTATACTGGCCAGTGTTCAGCATCAGAGTGATATCAGGGTCGTGGTGTTTCTGGATGAAGGCAATGCAGAACGCTTTAAACGGGTCAGCTCCCGTTTTCCCATCCATCAGACCCTGACCTTTCCCTTTGATGAGCAACAATTACGTCAGGCTGTATCCATTGACTAATTAATACAGGAATAATACAGAAAAAATATGAGTAAAGTAAAAATATACATTACCG
>JALVAL010000409.1 GCA_027011205.1 Gammaproteobacteria bacterium | reverse complement strand
CTTATACCTATATAATTAAGCTTTTATAACTATAAAATGGAGTAGTAAATGAAAACCATCTTTGTTGCCCTTATTGCAGGAACCCTTCTAGGATTACTTGTGATCTGGCTGGGGCTTTATAATGTTGCAGCTAATGACAAACATTTCTCAATTACCTCAAACTTACTGCAAATGGTTCGTGAGCGTTCAATTGAAAGTCGTGCTGCTCAATTACAGGTTCCCGATCTGAACCAGGTTGAATCAATCAAAGAAGGCGCAGAACATTATGCAGAAATGTGCACCGGCTGTCATCTGGCTCCAGGTATGGAAGAAACTGAATTATACTCAGGTCTGTATCCGCAACCCCCCGTTTTCAGCAGCCAGGATTACAATAACTCTCCACAAAATCAATTCTGGGTCATTAAGAATGGTCTTAAAATGACCGGTATGCCTGCCTGGTCACCATCTCATACCGATGATCAAATCTGGGAAATGGTCGCTTATCTTCAGATCGCAAAAACATTATCAGCTAAAGATTATCAGGAATTAAGCGGGGCTTCGGGTGATGATCTTAGTCATAGTCATGGCGATAATGATGAGTATGAAGAAAATACAGTGAAGCCAGATGTATCGAATGATGGCCATCAACATAGTCATTAATATAAATTAATCCATTTATTCTCTCTCCCGGCAGGCTAGAAAGATGAAGCGGCGCCAGGCTATGCCGGCTCAAATGATGAAAATAAAGACTTCTATAGTGGTATTATAATTAAGGGTAAACACCAATACTTACTATCCGGTAGAGGTACTTTATGAAAAATGTTTAATCTTGGTGCAAGGTTTACGCAATATAAGCTGTTATATACTTTAACTATAGACAAAGAGACAGAAACAAGATTGTTTAAAAGTCTCTGTCTCTTTATTTAAATAAAAAAGGTTAGAGGATATTATCATGAAAACAATGACTACTTTACTTATAGCAGCAGCCACAACTTTCGCCATAAATGCCAATGCCGCACCAGTACATGGTGATCCAGGTATGGGTGATGTATTTCCAATACAGGATATTGCCATTGAGCCCAGTGATATTAAAATTGTAAAAGATACCGGACAGCAGGTCTGGAGTGTCGCTTATGAAGAGTGGGTTAATCCTGCCGATTTCAGTTCTGATGCCAGACAGACTATTGCCAGTGCACTCAGAGATCTGGAAAATAATCCACCAGCTGCCGGTGGTCGTAATAACGAGGTCTTTTTATGGGATGAAACTGCCGGTGAATATCAGCTACAATAAATACAATTATATAATGACTGGCTAATACACACCCTGTAGCAAGAACAGGGTGTGTTATTTATATTTGTTTATTTATATTATCGGTGTTAAAAAACATTTGTTTTTACTTAAAGTTGGGTTCATACTGAAGTAGGTATAATAATAATTTCAATTGAAAGTATGGTTTTCATTCGTGAAAAAAAAACTAAAAAAAGCCTTTTCTTTCCATCTACCGCTGGTCCTGAGTTTTCATCTCTTTCCGGTTCATAGTGCTTTTGCCAGCAAAACTGACTTTCTTCTTGCAGAAGCCAATCAAAAAATTAATATTAAGCATGATAAAACAACCACTAAACGTTTTAATGAGTGGGAAAAACTGATGTTTCAGAGTCAGGGTATGTCTGACCTGGAGAAGCTCGAACTGGTTAATGATTTTTTTAATAAAATGAAATGGGCAGAGGATAATAAAACCTGGAATAAAAAAGATTACTGGGCAACACCAATTGAAAGCCTGATAAAAAACGCCGGGGATTGCGAGGATTTTTCCATTGCCAAATATTTTACTTTACTGGCTATGGATATTCCGGAAGAGAAAATAAGGTTAACCTATGTTGTTTTTAATAGCCATCAAGGACATATGGTTCTGTTTTATTTTCCTGAAAGAACCATGGAACCGCTGGTATTAGATAATATTAATAAACAAATTTTAAAAAAGAGCAGTCGTCCTGATATTAAAT
>JALVAL010000408.1 GCA_027011205.1 Gammaproteobacteria bacterium | reverse complement strand
CATTATATTGATGAACAGGGTGAAAAACAGGTTCCAGTCATGATTCACCGGGCTATTCTGGGTTCACTGGAGCGCTTTATCGGTATTCTGATAGAAGAACATGCCGGTAAAATGCCCTTATGGCTGTCTCCGGTACAGGCGGTTGTTATGGGAATTACCGATAAACAGGCCGATTATGTGTCTGCAATGACGGCTAAACTCAATGTCGCTGGCTTTAGAACTGAAGCTGATTTAAGAAACGAGAAAATTGGCTTTAAAATCCGTGAACATACTCTGGGAAGAGTCCCTTATATTCTGGTGGCGGGCGATCGTGAAATTGAAAATAATACTATTGCCGTACGTACCCGTGACGGGCAGGATCTGGGGGCTATGACTCTGGATGATTTAATGGCCAGAATGAACCAGGAAATCAAAACCTACGGTCTTGAAAATCAATAAGTTGACTTGAGAGCAGTCTTTTTTGGACTTTCTCGAAAAAACTTTGATTACACGGTAGTATTTAGCAAAAAAGTTTACTAAAATACGCCGTTCAATAGACTTTGCTATAAAATGCAGCTCAATGAATGAATGTTGAATGAATATTTCAGGTTGATTCGGTATTGGGTTGATTTAGTATAAAGTTAACTAACAAAAACCAATAGTAAAAGGTAGGAGAACAAACCATCGCAGCCCCAAGAAAACAGTTTGACAAATCCAAGTCAAACACCCCTCGTATTAACGATGAAATAACTGCCAGAGAAGTTCGGGTTACTGGTTCCGATGGGGAATCGCTAGGTATTATGAACCTGGCTGAAGCCAAAAAGCTTGCCGAAAATGAAAATTTAGATTTAGTGGAAATTGCAGCGACTGCCAGTCCACCTGTGGTTCGAATTATGGACCATGGAAAATTTATATTTGAGCAGAAAAAGAAAAAGGCTCAGGAAAAGAAAAGACAGAAACAAACCCAGGTTAAAGAGGTCAAACTCAGACCAGGGACTGAAGAGGGCGATTATCAGGTCAAATTACGCAACCTGACTCGTTTTCTTGAAAATGGTGATAAAACCAAAGTAACCTTACGTTTTCGTGGACGGGAAATGGCTCATAGAGAGCTGGGTCTGGAAATGCTCGAACGTATTGCCAAAGATCTTGAAGAACTTGCCAATGTAGAACAACGGGCAAAACTTGAAGGTCGTCAAATGGTTATGGTGCTGTCACCTAAAAGCAAGAAGTAACCACTTAGAGGAGACCTTCCTCGGGCTTTCCGGCTAAGTTAAAGTGTTACTGTTTTACTTAACATTACTTCCTGTTTTATTAATAAAACAGGAAAATACATACAATGCGTAAAATTTTAAGAGGTGTATTATGCCAAAAATGAAATCCAAACGCGGCGCTTCCAAGCGTTTTCGTGTTACAGCGTCCGGCCGTATTAAGCGCGGAAATTCCAACCGCAGCCATATCCTGACCAAAATGACCACCAAGCGTAAGCGTCATTTACGTGCACCTGATGCAATTGATAAGTCAGATGCCCCGGCAATCAAACGTATGTTACGTTTAAACTAATTCAGGGGAGTAACGTAAAATGGCAAGAGTAAAACGTAGTGTACAGGCACATGCCAGACACAAGAAAGTCCTAAAGCAGGCAAAAGGTTATTCCGGACGTCGTAAAAATGTTTATCGTGTTGCAGTCCAGGCTGTAACCAAAGCCGGTCAATATGCTTATCGTGACCGTCGTCAGCGTAAACGTCAATTCCGTCAATTATGGATTGCACGTATTAATGCCGGTGCTCGTGAACATGGTTTAAGCTACAGCCGTATGATCAATGGTCTGAAAAAAGCCAATATAGAAATTGACCGTAAGGTTCTTTCTGACATGGCCATTGCCGACAAGCCAGCATTTGCAGCGATTGCCGAGCAGGCAAAAACCGCTCTTTCTGCATAGCCGGAACCGATTACTCAGCCTGGTGAATTAAATATCTGTATAATAACTGAACAATTATATTAGATATTG
>JALVAL010000407.1 GCA_027011205.1 Gammaproteobacteria bacterium | reverse complement strand
GAGGAAGGTGCGTCTGACACAGCGGGAAATGCAGTGATAGAATGGGGTAGCAGAGAGACTGATTTGCTGGCTTCCTGGGGTTGGCATTTGATTAACTCCTTTTAATCTGGTTGGCCGGTGAGATGATTTTTATTTAGTATGCAGTATATCTGTACAACAATCAAATGGTCAAGGAATTATTTAATGGGTGTCCGCAACTTACGCAACTTAGCCTCGAAGTGAACTTTTCGAGGGAATGGGCGCATAACCCCAATATCCGGCTGATAATAATTTAAGATGGTACTAAAAAGCTTTTATAAAGTATTTGATGTTATTTATCGGTTCTTCCAGTGAAAGCCATCGCGGGCTAATAAATCATCAGCTTCTTCCGGCCCATTACTGCCGGCGGGATAATTGGGAAAATCTCGAGGAGGCAAAGATTTCCAGACATCCAGGATAGGTTGTAAAAACTCCCAGCACACTTCAATATTATCCGCACGTTTAAACAAGGTTGCATCACCACAAAGACAATCGTAAATCAGGGTTTCATAGCCGCTGGCAGTATTGGATTCTTCAAAATAATCATCATAGTCAAAATCCATTAAAACCTGTGACATTTTAAACTCGGTGCCGGGCACTTTGGCATTAAATTGCATGCTGATCCCTTCATTGGGCTGTATCCGTAATACCAGTCGGTCAGGTTCAACATTTTTATGCCGTTTAAGTGCTCCTCGAAACATCATATTAGGCGCGTGTTTATACTGAATAACAACTTCTGAATAGCGATCATGCATACGTTTACCGGTACGCAGATAAAAGGGTACGCCGGCCCAGCGCCAGGAATTAATTTTTAACCTTAGGGCAACATAGGTTTCTGTATTAGAATCACTGGCTATACCGGGTTCATCACGGTAGGCATGTAAATGCTGAGTATTATCCAGAACTGCCTCACCGTATTGGCCCCGAACTGTATCAGTTAATACTCTTTGTGGAGAAAAAGGCTCAATGGCTTTTAATACTTTGGTCTGTTCGTCACGAATAGCATCAGCATCAAAAGAATTAGGCGGCTCCATTGCGACAATAGACAATACCGCCAGAAGATGATTGGCAATCATATCTCTTAATGCACCCGCCTCTTCATAATAACTGGCACGATCTTCAACACCCAGTGATTCCGCTACCGTGATCTGGACATGATCAATATAGCGGTGATTCCATATCGGCTCAACAGTACCATTGCCAAAGCGGTAGGCCATCATATTCTGAACCGTTTCCTTACCCAGATAATGATCAATACGATATATCTGATGTTCTTCAAAACTTTCATGTAAGGCAATATTAAGTGCTCTGGCAGATTGCAGATCACTGCCAAAGGGTTTTTCAATAATAATACGCCGCCAATGCCCTTCAGATTCTTCATTCAGGCCAGCTCTGGCCAGTTCACTTGCTATAATGCCAAAAAAGCTGGGTGGTGTGGCCAGATAGAATAGATAATTCCCCGGTGTATTCTGTTCATTATCAACTTCCTGCAATAATGTTTTCAGCTGCTGATAACTGTCGGCATCACGAAAATCGCCCGGCATATAATAGACTTTATCAACATTGTCATTCCATAAATTTTGTTCAAAACCATTACCGACATAAGATGCAATATCACTGCCAAGAGTCTGGCGATAAGTGTCACTATCCATCGCCACACGGTCAATACCGACCATGGCAATATGAGAAGGCAGCAAGTTTTGTGCTTCAAGATTAAATAGCGCCGGAATCAGTTTACGTTTGGTGAGATCCCCTGCGGCTCCGAAAATAACAATAACAGCGGGTACTGCAACAGCTGATGATGAATGTAAGCTTCTCAAATGACATCCTTTTGATTAACTGGAGCCCGGGCCCATTCCATATCTATGAGTCAGGATTACCGGGCATGTTGACTATAATGTGCTTTAATTTTAGGTGATAACAAATGGACGTCAATTAATTAGCCAGAATATCTTTTTTTACACTTGCCAGAGCGGCTTCAATGGCTGCAAGAACCACTTGATCAGATTTTTCATCATCGTTTTCTGGTATATCCCAGTCCATAGCCTTACGATATTTTTCAATCAAGTGTCTGACATCGTCAACAATTTCATCATGATAATGATTAATTTCGATTTGCTGCATATCGCTCATTTTTTTCTCCTGAAAAGAATTTTACGGATAAAGATGACTGCTGAGATTAACTCAACAGTGAATTGAAATAGAATAAGTCAAGTTAATTGGTATCTATTCAGCATGAATTCCCGTATCAGTCTGTAAGGGTAGTATTTCCGGGGGCGCTCAAGTACATCCATGTATCGGTTTAGAACTTTTCAAAAACTTGTTTTTGTTCAAAGTTCTTATCCCAGTGATTACGAAAACATCCCTGTTTTCATAAACCTCGGTAACACTACCCTTACTGACTGATACTCTATTAGAGTTTAAATTACGCTGAATAGTTACGTTAATTGTAACTAATCAGTAAAATAAAATGAATACTTCTAAGTAACAAAAAATTTAACCAGCATTTTTTTTGAGTTTCATGTCACTAAAATAGTGCTTGCCTCAGGACTGAATAGCTATAGCTACAGTTAATCTATCATACTTCAGTCATTAGAATAAATAGTTTTCAAGTTTTAGACTGAACAAAACATTTGTACTATAAGGAATATTATAACTGGTAAGCTGCCAGCAGCACCATTCCTTCTATAATTTCCCTGAATGCCCCTACTGCCTGTGGCCGATACTGTAAAAACTGTTGACGTAGAGCTATAATCCAGTTTGCCAGCCACATAATATCTGTTTCACTATAAAAGGCGCTCATTACCTCACAATTGAGAAACAGACTACGAATATCAAGATTTGCCGAACCTGCCATAGCAAAAGTATTATCAATCACTAAAACCTTCGCATGTACCATTTGTTCTGATACCAGCCAGATTCGTGCCCCCGCTTTATCAAGCTCTCGCAAATAACGGTTACGTGCTATATCCGCCAGACGGTGATTAGATTGTTCGGGCAATATCATATCAACAACAATACCACGTAATGCAGCCAGTTTAAGCGCTTCCTGTAGACCAGCATCAGGGACATAGTAAGGAGACACCAGTAAAATACGCTGACGGGATAAATAACATGCCATTATCAGTGTCTCATAAATGGGATCATCAGCAACATCCGGTCCTGAAGGAATGACCTGCACACAACTCTCTCCAGCTGCTGTTGACATTGTCCGGGTAATATCAAGTAAATTTCTCTGGCCGTCGGCCGGGGTTGCAAAGTGCCAGTCAGCTTCAAAAATTATACGATAAGTGGATACAGCAGGACCTTGCTGGGAAAAGCTCAAATCAATCCAGCATCCATTAGTGGACTCCGAACAGAGATACTCTGAAGCAAAATTACGTCCCCCTGACCATATTTTTTTGTTATCCACAATAATTATCTTTCTATGATTACGTAAATTCGTTTTGCCCTGTAAAGGTTTATGTAAAACCGGAATAAACCAGCTGACCTGACCGCCTTGTTGTATTAATGGTTGTAAACGATTTTTAGGTAAGGTAAAGGAACCAACGCCATCCAGTAATAAGCGTACCTTAACCCCTTTTGATGCTTTATCTTTAAGCAGGGATAAAATTTTATTTCCAGTTTGATCATCAGCTAAAATAAAGATGGCAATATCTATACGGTCATGAGCACTATCTATAATGGTTATTAAATCCGTCCAGGCGACAGCTCCATTCTTGTGAAAAAAAACCTGATTGCCACCACTGGCAGAAGGTATTCCCAGAGAAACCAGTAATGAATTTAATGAATGATCATGAGTAACAGGTATATCAGGCAAGCTTACCTGCCCTTTACGTTTTATCAGAGTCTTAAGTTTGCGTTCTCCAAAAATAAGGTACAGAGGAATGCCTAGTAAGGGTATAAATATAATGATAAATAGCCATCCCATAGTCGTTGAAGGTATTCGTGGACTACGTAACACACGGGAAATCAGTAATAATGCCAGTAAAACACCAATAACTGAGGCAGTATGCAGTAAACCAATCCACATTAGATGTAAGGAATTTATATTTTCAAACAAATTATTTATCCGTTATATTTGAGGCTGTTGATCTTTCATCTATTGCCTGATTTTGGCCAAATTTCACATATATAACCATTCCCAGATGCCCCTCCCTTGAGGGTAGAGTACGAAAATAACGCACTCTCTTAATAACAAGGGTTGGGAAAAGATGAATACGCTGAGTAGTTACTATTAATCTTTCATTTCACTCACAGTTTGCAGCTGTGGCAGTTCCTTAATATAGATATCCTGTTGAGGGAAAGGAATTCCTATCTCTGCTTCACGCAGGGCATCCCAGATAGCAAACATAACTTCAGACTTTACCTGCAGACGTGAGGTTTGTGTGTCAACATCCGAATAGAACTGAATTCTGAAGTTAACGGATGAATTGGCAAATTCAGTTAATAATACCTGAGGCGGCTTCTCAAGATAAACAGAAGGAATCATAGCTATGGCTTCTTCTATGACTTTTTTTGCCTGGTGAGGATCGTCCTGATAACGGATGCCGACTTCAAACACGGTACGCACCAGGCTATCAGTAAGCGTCCAGTTGGTCACCGGATTTGTGATCAAATCTGCATTGGGAATAATCACATCCTGGTTATCCCAGGCGGTCAGTACCAGGGAACGCATTCCGATATGTTTAATACGACCTTCCTGATCCCCGATAGTGACCCAGTCTTCCGTGCGAACCGGACGTTCAGTAAGCAGAATCAGACCGCTGATAAAATTATTGGCAATACCAGAAAGCATTACTAGAGTCTGTTTTCATATGTCTGATAATGATTTTGCGCAATTGCAATGTCAAAAAAACCAGAGGCAGCATCAGTAACATAAAGAGACGATCTAACAATGCCCGCATTGAGTCTGATAAAAGCCCAAGATGTCCCATACCAACCAGCAGGGTAAAAAAAGCAGAGCCGCTGATAATCCAGAGTATATTGTGATATAGATGCGGTTGACGTTGCTCTGCGGGAACCAGCGGAGAAACAAAAAGCCAGTAACTTATCTGACTTATCCATTGAAAAGTCAGCCAGATAACCACGAACAATATTATTAAATGCAGTGACTCAACATTAAACACCCAGGCCGCTGCCACTATTGGAGCCCCGATAATAAGTACCGGACGACTGCTGCGTAACAAAGCATAAAATACATCACGTGTTTTCATAGTGAAGGTTTGATTGTCAGCCATTGGGCCTATAAAAGGACCCGGCAGCCATGTCAGTGCAATGGTTAGTGCAATAAATAGTAGTAACAGCAGGAAAAAACCACTGACGGTACTGAATTCAGCATTGTGCCACCCCAGAATCAGATCATGCCAGGAGGCAGTTAACGTCTGCAGTAGTAAATCAGGGAGATGATTGATTTCTGATAACAGGGCAGCCCATACTTCAGGATCCGCTGAAAGGTGCTGACGAACCGTTAAACTGCGGCTTAGATTTAACTGATAGGCTGTTTCCACTGCCCTGGATTTACTGTTTAGTGAATCCTGCAAATTTTTCAGGCTTTGCAGTTGTTCCTGAAACGCCTGGATAAGATCCTGCAAACGCTCTTTCCCATCACGGTAAGCAGGGACATGAATTTCCTGCAGTTGATTGCGCTTATAAAGCAACTCCAGTTCCTGATGAAGAATCCTGGAATTTCCTTCAGTCAAAGCCATGGTAGATATGAGCTGCTTACGAATATTTTTGAGAATGGCCAGCTGCTGTTTTAATTTATCAGGTGTTAACTGATCCAGATGAGTAATATCAATGCCTTCCAGTTCAGCTTTATCAACTGCCAGTTTCAATTTGGTATTAAGCAGATTAATAGATTCATTAAGAAAGTGGATCTGCTGGGTAAGCTTGACCTGATGTTTATTAGCATCAGGTGTGTTTGAAGTAATAGTTCCCAGCTGATGCTGGAGATTATTAATCATGTTCTGTTTATTCTGAATCTCATGCTGTAATTTCTGCTCCAGCTCCACTAGCGTCTCATGACGTATGGCTTTTCTGTGCTGATTGATGATGCTCTGAAGGCTGTCCAGCCATTGTTTTGACAGTTCAACTTTTTGCTGCAGGAACTTACGGCGTTGATTAAACAACTTGAGTTGTTGCTGTTTCAGAGCCAGCAGTGACTTTAACTGTTGCAGTTCAGTTGACAGCGGTTGTGAATTTTCAGATGTGTTTTTTTCGGTGGATTTTTCAATTAAATTTTTCTGCTTTTGAAGCTCTGTAATTCGGCTCTGAAATTTCTCAATCTGATTAGCAGTGCTGCTCTGATCCAGTTGTACGGACTGGACATTCATACGAGCAAGCTCCAGTGCCAGTTGGGCCTGAGCAAGATCCGATTTGCTCAGGTTAGCAGATGAGAGCCGGGAAAGCTTTGCCGGCTGAGACTGTTTTATATTTTCTAGCTCTGATTTTAGCTTCTCCAGAGACGTCTGCTGCGTCTTTAGCGTTTGCTGCAAAACATTGACTGGGTCCGAATCAGCCTGAACAGCTAATGGAAGAGCCAGAAACAATAGTAGAGTAAATAATAAAAACTGACTTTTTATACGGGACTGAAGATTCATCGTGAGATCAACAGAGTTATTCTATTTTCATTACCAAACCCAGTATGAATAGTGTTAAACCATCAAATAACAGGCTGATACCAACAATAATTCCAAGATAGATCGGGGATGTTACTGGCCAGCCCCAAAGTAATATTAAAGCCAGAGCAAATGATATGATGCCATTAAGTACCATCCAGAACCAGCCGGATAGTGGTCGACGTTGTAAGGCCAGGGCAAAACTGCCAAAAGCATCGATAATTAAATAAAAAGATATCATTAAGGTAATAGCCGCGATACCTGTCACAGGAAAAACCAGTAATAAAATACCACCTGCTATAAGGATCATTGGTTTTAGCCAGTTATTAAATAAACTTCTATGCCACTGGTATGTATACCAGGCCCACAGAAATCCCCCTGATAACATTAACCAGCCCAGAAATATTTCGATAGTCATAGATAATGCATTGGGTAAAAAAATACCAACACCACCCAGCAAAATTAATAATCCACCTATTAAAAAAAATGATTTACGAGCTGATTTAAACATATCTTTATTGGTATAAATTGAGTTTGACATTAGATATTTCCCATAATTGTAAGAT
>JALVAL010000406.1 GCA_027011205.1 Gammaproteobacteria bacterium | reverse complement strand
GTGGGTAAGTATGTGGATCTCACAGAGTCATATAAATCATTATCTGAATCTCTGATTCATGCCGGTATTCATACCTCTACAAAAGTAAAAATCATTTATCTGGATTCAGAAGAAATTGAAAAAGAGGGTACCGGCCGCCTGCAGGAAATGGATGCTATTCTGGTTCCGGGTGGTTTTGGCAACCGGGGCGTTGAAGGTAAGATTCTGGCAGCACAATATGCCCGTGAAAATAAAATACCCTATCTGGGGATCTGTCTGGGTATGCAGGTAGCTGTTATTGAATACGCCCGTAATGTGGCAAAACTGGATAAAGCGCATAGTACAGAATTTGATCCTAAAACACCCAATCCGGTTATTGCCCTGATTACGGAGTGGCAAAGAGAAGATGGTACCATTGAGGTACGTGATGAGAATACCGATCTCGGCGGTACCATGCGTCTGGGAGGACAGCCCTGTAAACTGGATGCCGGCTCCCGAGTAAAAGAAATATATGGTAAAGAAGTGATTGTTGAGCGTCATCGTCATCGTTATGAATTTAATAACCAGTATCGTGAACCTCTGGCCAATGCCGGACTGGTTTTCTCCGGCATTTCTCTGGATGAAAATCTGGTAGAAGTGGTAGAAGTATCTGAGCATCCCTGGTTTATTGCCTGCCAGTTTCATCCTGAGTTTACCTCCACACCCAGAGATGGGCATCCTCTGTTTACCAGCTATATTAATTCAGCCCGCATCCATGCTGGTCTGGATATTGTGAATAAAGAAGGAAGACTTTTTTAATGAAATTATGTGGCTTTGAAGCAGGTCTTGATCAGCCTCTTTTTCTGATTGCCGGTCCCTGTGTTATTGAAAGTGAACAGATGGCACTTAGAACCGCTGAACACTTAAAGAAAATAACAGAAAATTTGGCTATCTCATTTATTTATAAGTCTTCTTTTGATAAAGCAAACCGAACATCCAGTCAAAGTTATCGTGGACCGGGTATTGCCGAAGGACTGCGAATTTTAGAAAAAGTAAAGGCAGAGTTAGAGCTGCCGATACTGACTGATGTGCATGAAGACACACCTCTGGATGAAGTTGCGGATATTGTTGATGTGCTGCAGACACCGGCTTTTTTATGCCGCCAGACCAACTTTATTAAACGGGTTGCGGCTGCTGGCAAACCCGTTAATATAAAAAAAGGCCAGTTTCTTGCGCCCTGGGATATGAAAAATGTCATAGACAAGGCTAAGGAATCCGGCAATCAGCAGATTATGGCCTGTGAGCGCGGCGTCAGTTTCGGCTATAACAATCTGGTCTCTGATCTGCGGGCACTGGCAGTCATGCGAGAAACTCAGTGTCCTGTAGTTTATGATGCTACCCATTCAGTGCAGCAGCCCGGTGGTTTAGGCGGCTGTTCCGGCGGCAACCGGGAATTTATTCCAGTACTGGCCCGAGCAGCTGTTGCCAGCGGAGTATCCGGACTGTTTATGGAAACGCATCCTGAGCCTGAAAAAGCCTTAAGTGATGGTCCTAATTCCTGGCCACTGGATAAGATGAGTGATTTAATTAAAATGTTAATGGACATTGATCAGCTGGTTAAATCTGCAGAGTTTGCAGAAGATACTTTGTAAACAGCTTCTAAATACTAAATATAGTTATTAAATAAGTTAAATTAAATATTAAGGAAAACAGATGTCAGATTTAACAATCGTTGACGTAAAGGCAAGAGAAGTAATTGATTCACGCGGTAATCCAACAGTGGAAGCTGATGTTATTCTGGAAGGTGGGGCAATGGGACGTGCTATTGTACCCTCCGGTGCATCTACCGGCGCCAGAGAAGCCATTGAATTACGTGATGGAGATAAGTCACGTTTTCTGGGTAAAGGTGTTTTAAAGGCCGTTAATAATGTAAATGGTGAAATTAAAGACGCAGTTGTGGGAATGAGTGCCGATGACCAGAGTGGTATTGATAATAAAATGATCGCACTGGATGGTACGGATAATAAAGATCGTCTGGGTGCTAATGCAATTTTAGCCGTATCCCTGGCCAGCGCACACGCAGCAGCTAATGCCAGAAATATTCCATTGTATGAGCAGCTCGGTGGTGAAGGTCCGTTTACTATGCCAGTGCCGATGATGAATATTATTAACGGTGGTGAGCACGCGGATAATAATGTCGATATTCAGGAATTTATGATCCTGCCTGTGGGTGCTCAATCTATGGCTGAGGCTGTTCGTTATGGTGCGGAAGTATTTCATGCCTTAAAGAAAGTATTAAGCAGTAAGGGAATGAATACATCAGTGGGCGATGAAGGTGGTTTTGCTCCGGATTTACCTTCTAATGAAGCGGCTATTGAAGTGATTCTGGAAGCGATTGAAGCTGCAGGTTATAAAGCCGGTGAAGATATTTATATTGGTATTGATGCCGCCAGCTCTGAATTTTATAAAGACGGTAAATATATTCTGGCATCAGAAAACAAATCCCTGAGTTCAGAAGAAATGGTCGATTATCTGGCAGACTGGGTAGAACGATATCCTTTAATTACGGTTGAAGATGGTCTGGATGAAAATGACTGGGACGGCTGGAAGATTTTAACTGAACGGCTGGGTAAAAAAGTACAGCTGGTGGGAGATGATCTGTACGTAACCAATCCTAAAATCTTTAAAGAAGGTATTGATAAAGGTATTGCTAACTCGATTCTGATTAAGGTAAATCAGATTGGTACTTTAACTGAAACGCTGCAGGCTATTCAAATGGCTAAGGATGCCGGCTACACTGCCGTTGTTTCTCATCGTTCCGGTGAGACAGAAGATACTACTATTGCGGATCTGGCTGTGGCGACTTCCTGTGGTCAGATAAAAACCGGTTCTCTGTCCCGTTCCGATCGGATTGCCAAATACAACCAGTTAATTCGTATTAGTGAACAACTGGGTGACAAAGCGATTTTTCCCGGAAAAAGTGCGTTTAATCCAAAATAACTCAATGACTCTGTACCAGGCTCGTTATGAACTATTCCTTATGAATTATTCCTTATGAACTATTTGTTATGAATTATGTTATTACTTTATTACTGGTACTGATTACTGCTCTGCAATATGACCTCTGGGTTGGCAAGGGCAGTATTCAGGAAGTTCATGAACTGGAAACCTCTGTAACATCACAGACAGAGGAAAACCGGCTGTTAAAAGAACGTAATGATGCCCTGCGGGCAGAAGTACTGGATCTGAAAACCGGTCTGGAAGCTGTTGAAGAGCGGGTACGTACCGAGCTGGGTATGATCCGTAAAGATGAAATTTTCTTTCATGTTATAGAGAAGTAATACATGTCTATTACTCATAATAAAGCCTTCTGGGCGGTTATTCCTGCGGCCGGTGTGGGAAAACGAATGGGATCTCATCTTCCCAAACAGTATTTACCTCTGGCGGGGAAGACCGTACTGGAACAGACGCTGGATGTTTTTTTTTCACACCCTGACATTTCAGGTGTTATTCTGGCTGTTTCTGAAGATGATCCCTGCTGGCAGGAAATTTCCAGCCGTTACCAGGATCTGGGTAAGCCGGTGCTGCAGGTTTCCGGTGGCAGGGAGCGCTGTTTTTCGGTACTCAATGCGCTAATAGAATTACAGCTTCATATTGACTCGAATAACTGGGTGCTGGTGCACGATGCGGCACGCCCCTGTTTACTTAAAAGTGATATAGACAACTTAATCGAACAGCTTGCCCATACTGAGCAGGGCGGTTTACTGGGTTTGCCCATGGCAGATACGGTTAAACGCTGTAATGCTGATAATGAAGTATTACAGACTGTGGATCGCAGTGAACTCTGGCGGGCTCTGACCCCGCAGATGTTTCCTCTGGGGCTGTTAAAAACTGCTCTGGAACAGGCTATCCAAAATAATGAACTGGTTACAGATGAGGCTTCTGCCATTGAATTACTGGGTTTAAAACCTTTAATGGTAGAAGGCCAGCCGGGTAATATTAAAATTACCCATCCGGCGGATCTGCAGCTGGCAGAACAGTTTTTTCTACATCAAACAGGCGAATAAACATGTTAAGAATTGGTCATGGTTATGATGCCCATCGTTTTAGTGATACTTCCGGGCAGACTGATAATACCTATATCACTATGGGAGGTGCTAAAATCCCTTATAGCCATGAGCTGCTGGCTCATTCTGATGGTGATGTACTGGTGCATGCACTCTGTGATGCACTGCTTGGCGCACTGGCTCTGGGAGATATTGGTAAACATTTTCCGGATAGCTCGGATGAGTTTAAGGACATTGACAGCCGGATTTTACTGAGAAAGGTTATGACTGAGCTTATTAATGCGGGTTATAAAATAGCGAATGTTGATATGACCATTATTGCTCAGGTACCTAAAATGTCTCCGCATATAAAAACCATGCGTAATTATCTGTCAGCTGATTTGTCGGTTGACTTATCACAGATAAATATTAAAGCCACAACCACAGAAAAAATGGGTTTTACCGGTCGTAAAGAAGGTATTTCAGCTCATGCCGTTGTGCTGCTGAAGATGGTTTAACTGACACTTTTTACAGAGATTTTCTTTTGTCTGATGCAATAGTTATAACGTCTGAAAAATTTCCTGTTTTTAAAATGGATGGGCTGGCTTATGCTTATTCACAAGCTGCAGGCAGAGCCGTTTTTAAACAATCTCCAGCAGACTTTATAGTACAGGAAAGCCTGAGTTTTGAGCCGGAGGGTGAAGGTAATCAGGCTTTTCTTTATATTGAAAAAACCAATACTAATACTGAATGGCTGGCACGTCAGCTGGCCCGTTTCGCGGGTATTGAGCTTAAAGAGGTAGGCTATGCCGGTCTCAAAGATCGTCAGGCCGTTAGCTCACAGTGGTTTAGTGTTAAACTGGAAGGTGTGGCTATACCTGACTGGGATGAGTTTCTATTAGACGGGGTACGGATTTTAAAAAAGACCTGGCACCGTAAAAAATTAAAGCGCGGGGCTATTAAAAATAATCAGTTTAAAATTACCCTGAGAGACATTAAAGGGATTTCTGCACAGGAGTTGCAGCAGAGAGTTGAACAGATTGCTCAGCAGGGCGTCCCTAATTATTTTGGTCGACAGCGTTTTGGGCATGATTATAATAATCTGCAGCGTGCGGCGCGCTGGTTTAACCGGGATATAAAAATAAAAAAACGTATAGAAAAAAGTATGGTTTTATCTGCTGCCCGTTCCATGGTGTTTAATCAGATGTTGAGTGAACGTATTAATCAACTGGGCTGGAATACCCTGTCTGAGGGTGAAGTCATGATGTTAAACGGCAGTCGTTCTGTTTTTGCTGCACAGACAATTGAGCCAGATATTCAGCAGCGTTTTACAGAAGGTGATATTCATCCAACTATGGCCTTATGGGGACGAGGCCGTTTAAGCTCAACGGCAGATGTTTTGTCACTGGAACAGAACAGTGCTGATAAGCTCAGTCACTGGTGTCAGGCTTTGGAAAATCAGGGGCTGCAGCAGGCTCGGCGTACTGCCAGACTGGTTCCGGGAAATATCAGTATCACAATTGACAAAGCGCAACACTCGCCCTTAATATCCCGAGCGGTACTGTGTTTTTCTTTGCCCTCAGGTTGCTATGCAACCGCGGTTTTACGTGAACTGGTTCGAGTTGAACAGCCTTAAGGCTAATATGAAGGTGATAGCAAAGGTTAATAGTAAGGTGTTAAAAATTAAATATTTTGTGGTCACTGTTTTTTTTGTGTTTGTTTCCGCTGTACTGTATGCGGGTGAACATAGAACCGTTAATCTTGCTTCTGTCAGTGCGGTAGTGGTTGATTTAAAATCCGCTAAGACTTTATTAAATAAAAATGCTGATATTGTTATGCCGCTGGCCTCAATCACTAAATTAATGACATCTATGGTAGTACTGGATGCAAAACTTTCCTTAACACAGAAAATCCGTTTTACTAAAGAAGATAAAAAAAGAATTAATAATTACTATTCCCGCATTCGGGTGGATTCAGAACTCAGTAGAGGTGATGTAATGAGAATTGCTATTATGTCCTCAGAAAATCTGGCGGCTGCGGCTCTGGGGCGTAATTATCCCGGCGGTGTAGATGCCTTTGTTAAAGCCATGAATAAAAAAGCCCTCTCACTGGGTATGACGCATAGTCATTTTGTGGATCCGTCCGGTTTGTCTGAACTGAATGTTTCTACTGCTGCCGATCTGGCTAAAATGGTAGCCGCAGCCTATAAATATCCCAAAATTCGTGAGTATTCTACCACTAAAGTTTATACTGCCCGTTTCAGGCGTCCGCACTATGTACTGGGTTATGTCAATACCAATGTACTGGTACGATCCGGACGAACCGATGTGCTGTTAAGTAAAACCGGTTATCTGGATGAAGCCGGGCGTTGTCTGGTCATGGTCAGAAAAATAGCCGGCAAAAAAATCGTGATGGTTATGCTGGACTCTTTTGGCAAGCGCAGTCCGATCGGTGATGCCAGACGGATTAAGCAATGGCTGCTGACAGGTAAACAGGGCAGGGTTTCAAAAGTGGCGCAGAATTATGAGCAAATGAAAACAGCTTATTATTCGTCATTAAATTAGGAGCGATTGAGTTTTAGCCCCTAATTGTCTGTCAGATGCCCTGAGTTTTTATTTCTTTGGTCTGAATATTTTAATAACATCATCATTACATTCAAGATACGGGCCTTCTATCAGGTCAATACAATAGGGAACCGCAGGGAAAACCGCATCCAGACATTCACGAATAGATTTAGGTTTGCCCGGTAAGTTAATGATCAGTGACTTGCCGCGAATACCTGCAGTCTGTCTGGATAAGATAGCTGTAGGGACGTATTGCAGGCTTACCTGACGCATCAGTTCCCCGAAGCCCGGCATCATTTTATCACAGACATTTTCAGTAGCTTCCGGAGTAACATCTCTTTTAGCAGGGCCCGTGCCGCCCGTGGTGACAATTAAACAGCAATCTTCACCATCTGCCAGTGCTATCATGGCATGCTCAATATCATCCTGAATATCCGGAATGATACGATAAACCGGCTCCCATTCAGAATTGAGATAATCTTTCATGGTATCAATAATAGCCTGACCGGACAGGTCTTCATAAACGCCGGCACTGGCCCGATCAGAGGCCGTAATAATTCCAATTTTTGCTTTCATATAGTTTACTCATTAAGTAGCGGTTCAAGTGAATAATCGTTATTATACCAAGTTAATAAGTTATGTAACTATTC
>JALVAL010000405.1 GCA_027011205.1 Gammaproteobacteria bacterium | reverse complement strand
AACCCCTCAATCGCTTTTACAGCGCCAGAGCCGTCTATTGTTAAATTGACCATTGTTTCGCCATCGCATCAGCGATACCTTGGTATGTGATGCTTCTTAATTTCCATCTATTTTTTGTATCAGGCGTCTTATAAACACGCGCATCTCGACCGCTTACAATTTTGGTTGGCTCTAACTTTGGCAAGCCTTTCAGCCACAAACAAGTTGCCTTAGTTTCTCCATGCCCAAATTGCCAAGGCTGAATTATCTGATCTGGTTTTCTGTATCTTGTACTCATTATCGAAATTGGATTTTCAACAGCGATTTTAGGAATATCAGCATTAATGAGCTTCATAAAAAAATCTATAGCTTCAGCCTGTTCTTTTTGCTTGTCTTTGAACCACCGGGCACCAGATACCGCTAAATGAGTGCATGGCGGATGCGCTACCATCAAATCCCAACCATCACCTAATATATCTAATACATCACCTTGATAGTGCTTACCCGGTCTATCTGTAGGTAATAAATCGCAACTCATTGCATCATGACCAGCCTTCTTAAAAGCATCTCGCACAATGCCACTAAATTCACACGCAACCAATACTTTCATTAATTAACCCTCTACCAATCCAACCGACAACCCCGTGTCAGCATGTGGAGTTTTCTGGCTTTTATGATATTCTATCAACCGTTTTGTTGCATACGCCTGATAATTATTAAACCACTCATCCAATTTGGTATCATTATTTATAATATCTTCACGTGGCCTCTGCACACTATCAAGCTCATAGATACTTTCATAAAATTGTATCCACCTAACCATAACCATTTGTTGTGTTGTTAGCTTAAAAACAGAACCAACGCCGAAAAAATCAAGACCTATTTCTTTTGCGAGTCTCCATCGGAGTCTAATATCTGCTCGTCTGGAGATTCTACGAAAAAAGACTGATCCTCCGGCTTCTCAACATTCCAAAACGAATTACATTCATTTAACAATGCAGACAGCTTCATATCATCCAAGTCTTTCTCGATCGACTCAACATCCTTCCACAATCGCTTTGTCTCATCATATTCATCATCACCTTCGTTGCGACATACAGCAGAGACAATCCACCCCATGTGCTGCTTTAGTTTGGCCCGCATCTCAATTGTATCACGAAAATAAGTAACATATATATCCGTAAGCTCAAGCAATTCCATGTGAATTTTACTCATTCGCTTACCAAGTTCTTCGAGATTTTTACGAGCAGTTTTCTCGGCAGCCTTATCTTTCTTTTGTTCTGCTTTTTCAATCCTTTCAAAAAGAACATCACGCTCTAAAATCATTTCATCAATTTCAGCGCGCATATCGTTCATTTTACGTTCTTCCTCATCGCTCCAAATACCACGCTCTTTTAATATCTTTTTCTGTTCAGCGTGTGTTAAATACTCAGGGTCTTTTAAAAGACGGTTACGCTCTTTGGTGAACATTTGGTCGCCATAACGACCAACATTAAGTAATGTTTTGTCATAAATTCGGATTGAATCAATATCAAACAATTTTCGGATAAAATTATCTTCAGAAAGAAAAACAATACGGTAGCCACGCAACACTTCTTCTAAAAGAAGATTATCGTTAGCAACATTATTCTTTTCTATATCTTTCAACTCTCTTTTTTCTGGATTTCTCTTTAAATCCTCACTCATTTCAATACCTCCAAATACCTTTATATATTTATTTTTCCATTTTTTTCTGGCCCACTTTTAAGCCAGCAACAACACTTAAAATACTTACCAAAGTGATCGGCGGGTTGTACGCTCCGCCACTAAAAATACTTACATACCAATCAACCAGCATAGTAAAAACTAAAGAAGCGAAAGCAACCCTCATTAAAGATATTTTTCCGCTTGGCTCTTTGAAGATTTCAAATATTTTTTTCATAAACCACTCCCTATTATTACCCTTAAAAACAAGCTGTATACAAAAAAAGCCGAGTGTCCCCGGCTTTTATATTGTGTGTTAATCAATTATTATTGTAC
>JALVAL010000404.1 GCA_027011205.1 Gammaproteobacteria bacterium | reverse complement strand
TGATTATGGTTAATGTATCCATGTCTGTCTATAAGCCTTTATTTAAGTCCTAAAAGTTTATGGGTCTGCAGCGATACCCGCCACTGAGGGTGCTGCAGACAATAACCCACCACAGTCTGCTGGTTAGTTACGATTTCATGCGAATTATCCACTGCCTGCAGATAAAAGTATTTGAAATCCAGATGTGCCAGTTGCTCAGGTGGCAAATCTTTAAGGGGGAATAATAATTTAAGCTCATCACCACTGCGCTGCACCAGTTTATCCAGCTGTTTGGGGCTGACACACAGCCAGTCTATCCCCTCCGGGGCCTGGATTGTACCATTGGTTTCCACGCCGATTTCAAATCCGGCCTGATGCAACTGGGTAATTAATTCGGTATCCAGTTGCAATAAAGGCTCCCCCCCGGTAAAAACCACATAGGGCACTCCTTCATCGGTAACCGGCCAGGTTTGAATAATTTTTTCAACCAGCTGCAAAGCGGAAAAAAATTTACCGCCGCCCTCACCATCATAACCGACAAAATCTGTATCACAGAAAGGGCAAACAGTTTTATCACGATCTTTTTCCAGTCCGCTCCAGAGATTACAACCACTAAAACGGCAGAACACCGCCGCCCGCCCGGTTTGCCTGCCTTCACCCTGCAGGGTATAAAAAAGTTCTTTAACAGTATAGGTCATAATCAATACCGGCACGGTGTTCAGTCGGGCAGAGCCGGACCTTCTTCACCCCAGCATAAAATTGCTCCGCAGCCGGGTGTTTCAAACAGATCGATACGATCCAGCTGCGGCAGGGTATGAGCCATCTGGTTTTTAATCCAGTACAGCAAATGCGTGACATCCGCATCTTCAATACCCTCAAGCTGATCCAGACGATGATGATCCAGTTGTTCATAAACCGGTTTAAAGAGGGCTTTAACATCACCATAATCCACCGTCCAGCCCATCACCGCATCCAGTTCTGCCGTCAGATGCAGGCGGATTAGATAACTATGCCCGTGCAATTGCCGGCGTTTATCACCCCGAGCAACCCGTTTGAGCTTTAAGGCACTCTCAAAACGCTGTTCCTTCCAGATACGATAATGTCTGCCATCAAAATGACAACCGGAGGTATGGGTTTCATACACCGTCACCCAGGATAACTGACTGAACTGCGGCTTAAGCTGTTGCCATATCCAGTTGGCCAGCACCTCTGAGGTAGGATTTTCCAGTCCCTTAATATCATTCAGGCAGGTATAATCCAGCTGTTCATGCAAGGGTTGCCAGAGTCGATCCATCAGCCCAAAATCCACCCCCATATCTGCTGCAGATTCATCCGCTGTTGAATTCAGGTTTTGATTAGCATGCAAAATCACTTCAAAACCATGGCCGTGCATACGCCCGCACTGATGCCCTTCAGGCACATTAGGTAATTGATGAGCCGCTTCAAAACGATAGCGCCGCCAGATATGAGCATGCCCCCGCTTATCCAGATCCACGCCGCTGTCATGAGTACTTTGAATAGCCACCCGCTCAATACCATCCAGATCAATTTTCTGATGAACCCAGCGAGCCAGATTCTCATCGGTAGGAATGGACAGGTGATTATTTAACAGAGTGTAATTTAACGGGGCCAGGGTGTGCGCTAAATGTTCTTTTAAAAAAGCCACTGGTTCTACCGGCAGTTCATCCGACCCGCGGCTGTCATTTATATTCTTTTGATCGATCAGCACGGGTACTCTGACTGATGCCAGATAACTATGGCCATGTAATTGAGCCGCAGGGTGATGTTCTGGCAGGATGTTAATCTGGCAGGCAGATTCAAAGGGCATGGTTGCCAGATAATAAATTTTGTCAGTCATACTATTCTTCAAAAAACTGAAACCGCTCAATCAGCGGATCACGGCACTTTGCTTCGGCAAAACCCCGAGCTCTTAAAATACAGGCGGAACACTCGCCGCAGGGTGGTTGTTGGCCATTATAACAGGTATGCGTCCATGCCATTGCATCCATCGCCCCCAGACGCTCTGCAAGTTCCACGGTATCAGCCTTACTGAGATTCATCAACGGCGTATGAATAGTGATATTATACCCCATACCCAGACGCAGAGTCTGCTCCAGAGCACTCAGAGTGTTCTCACGACAATCAGGATAACCGCTGTAATCAGTCTGGGCGACCCCGGTAATTAAATGTTCAATATCATGACCATAAGCATAGGCTGCCGCAAAGGTTAAAAAAATCAGATTACGTCCCGGTACAAAGGTATTGGGCAGCTGAGTCTGCTGATCGACATCCTGTTTAACCTCTATATCATCTGTCAGGGCGTTTCCGCCCAGCGCAGCAAAAGTATTAATGGGCAGAATTTCATGTGCCACTGCAGCAATTTCAGCCACTTTTTCAGCTGCTTCCAGCTCAATTTTATGCCGCTGACCATAATCAAAACTAATGCAGGAAACATTTTCCCGCCCAAACTCATTGATTGCCCAGTATAAACAGGTAGTCGAATCCTGACCGCCGGATAATACCACTAGTGCTTTTGCCATTCTAAACATTCCTGATGAAGTTCACACTGAGTCGCAGAGCCGGTACAGGTTTCTGAAGTTTCGGCAACAGGGATGTTGCCGAAAAGCCTCCATGAATGGATTTACGGCGTCTTTAGAAACCTGTACCGGACATCTGCTGAGGATTTGCTTCATACATACCAAATACTAAAGATTGAGAAATATTAACACATCCCCTAAGATAGCTCTAAATTTAATAGCCGGATAGTTACACTCTATGAGCACTGATAAATCCCAACGACATAATGAACGCATGAAACGCCATAAAGAGGTCGTGGATGCAAAAATAGAACAGGCCACCATTAAACGCGGTGTAGTGATAGTCATCACCGGTAATGGTAAGGGCAAAACCACCTCCGCTCTGGGTACGCTGCTGCGCTCTCTGGGACATGGACACCAATGCACCCTGGTGCAATTTATTAAGGGTCAATGGGATTGCGGTGAGAGCCGTTTTTTTTCTGACCCCTCCTGTGCCCTGTCTGACAAACTGCAAACCTTTACCATGGACACTGGTTTTACCTGGAATACTCAGGATTTCGATGCTGACAAACAGGCGGCACAGGAAGTCTGGCAGCAGGCACTGACGTATTTCAGTGACCCCGATTGCCGTCTAATAGTACTGGATGAAATCACTTATATGTTTAAGTACAAATATCTGGATATCAATGACTTAATCCAGGCCATACAAAACCGCCCTGAACAGCAAAGCATCATTATCACCGGACGCGGTGCAGCCAGAGAGCTAATTGAGCTGGCCGATACCGTCAGTGAAATACAGCCCGTTAAACATGCTTTTAATCAGGGCATTAAGGCTCAGGAAGGTATTGAATGGTAGCCAGCAAACATGGTTTTTCCAAAACTGATATTAATGCGGTTTATCGAGCTATCAAAACTCGTCGGGATATCCGGCATTTTATTCCCGGTGACATTGAACCGGAGTTATTACTACGTCTGATTCAGGCCGCACATTTTGCTCCCAGTGTGGGTTATATGCAGCCCTGGCATTTTGTCCGTATTACCGACCCGTCATTGCGCAAAAACATTCATCAGCACGTGGAACAGGAACGCCTTAATACCGCTGAGGCTCTGGATGAACGCAAAGATACTTTTATGAAGTTAAAAATTGAAGGTATTATGGACTGCAGTGAATTACTGGTCGTTTCTCTGACCAGTCAGAGAGAGCAGTATATTTTAGGTCGGCGTACTATCCCGGAAATGGATCTGGCCTCAGTTGCCTGTGCTATTCAGAATATGTGGCTGGCTGCTCGTGCTGAAGGTATAGGTCTGGGCTGGGTATCGTTTTTTGAGCCGCAGGTTCTGGCAAAACTGATCCAGGCCCCCGAAGGGGCACTGCCCATTGCCATTTTATGTATTGGTCAGGTACAGGGATTTGCTGATAAACCGCTGCTGGAAGAGTCCGGCTGGGATACTCGGCGGCCATTGTCGGATATCCTGTCAGAAAACACCTGGTAATTCATGCTTTAAAACAATTTTTGCTCATGCCTTATGTTATATCCGGAAATTGCCTTCCTGGCAATTTCCGGATGGACACTAGTTAGTTCTTACTTAAGCTTTAGCCAAAGTATCCAGTACAGTATGCAGATGTTCAACCATTTCCCGGCCGCTATCGGTTAAATACCCGCCGTCAAGTTGAGAAACCATACCTTTTTGAAATAAAGATTCAGCCGCTTTAACAATACCCGGTTCGGCATTATTGTGTATTTTCAGGCCTTCCAGGTGAGATTCTTCAGGAAATTTTGCAAGGAGTTTCAGTTCATCAAATAACTGGTCTGGATAAGATTTAATCATGCTTTGCTCTTAAAACGTATTTGAAAAGTTTATAACTCGATCATCATACCTTCTTTAGCAAAAAATGTCTCTGTATCTCCGCAATAATCTTTAGTACAGTATTTAACCGTAAATTCATCTATCTGATCATCTGTACGCAACGGATCATGATGAAACAGAGCCAGTTTCTTCACATCACTGCGCTGTGCTGCAGCACAGACATATTCAACATAACCATGCCCCCAGCCAATATATTTTTCTTCATATTCCTGCTGGGTATACTGACTGTCATGCACCAGCAAATCAGCCCCATGATAAAACTGCTCAATCAGTCTATTCTGTTCTGCTGCTACCTGTTCACCTTCTTCAGCCATTTCAGGGTCATAATCAGGATGTTCCGGATCGGTAATAAAGACATTACGAAATATTTCTGTATCATAGGCAGTACAAAATACCTTGCCATTGTATTCAATGCGATAGCCCAGACACAGTACCGGATGGTTCAGGTATTTGGTTTTAACAATAATACCATCCCCCAGATCCATCACTTCTTCTTTTAAACTGAAATACTGAATATTAGCCGCCAGTTCCGCCTCACGGATAGGAAAATAACGATAAGTCATTTGCCCGCCCACAACCTTTTCGAGAGTATCTTCTTCATAGGTTACCGGACCATAAACCCGAATATGAGTACCTGAAACATAGGCTGGCACAAAAAACGGGAACCCCATAATGTGATCCCAATGGGTATGAGTCAAAAACAGATGGGCTTCCACAGGCTGCTGACGGCTCATCAGATCATTTCCCAGTTCTCTGAGGCCGGAACCGGCATCCAGAATGATCAGACGATTAATATCCGGAAAACGGACTTCTATGCAGGGTGTATTGCCACCATATCGTACTGTATTGGATCCTGGGCAAGGTATTGAACCTCTTACTCCCCAGAATTTGATTTGCATTGTCAAATTGTAAACCTTGAACTTATTGCATGAATTTTATATTTAATCATAACTTTCTGTATCAGTCTTAAACCTGTAAAAAGACCGATGCTTTCTGGATGGCTTCCTGTATTACATCATGCTGCTGCAATAAAACATCCCATGACACAGGGTTATTATTCCCGGCCTGCCCTATAACACTGACGGCTGATGCTTCAGGCAGCCATCGGTTTCCTGCCGAACCCACCTCAAAAATATTAGCATAAAGATCCGCAATTGCCACACTGAAAATTAAAAGTCTGTGATCTTTATCAGCTTTTTCCAGTTCATGGTGGTATTTCATAACATGGATAATGGAATTATTTAATTTCCACTTGCTGGCAATCAGCTCACCACAAAACTGATGATTAAAACCGAACACCTGCAGTTCTGCTTCATGGAGGTCAATATTCTGTGTTTCACATAATCTTAAACATTGGGCATATTGTGCTCCAAAACAATGTGCCAGAGGCACTTTACCTAAATCATGCAGCAAACCGGCCAGAAAATACTCCTCTCTCTGATTAACCGGTATTTTAGCTATAGATGCCAGAACTTTAGCTGTGACTCCAACACAGATAGAATGAGTCCAGAACTCATCCATCAACAGGCTGTCACTGTCCCGACCTTTCATAGCCCCCATAACAGCGGTACTCAGAGCCAGATTTTTTACGGTATTAATACCCAGAATAATAATGGCTCTGGTCAGCGAGGTTATTTTGTTTGGTAAGGCATAGTAGGCTGAATTAATCAGTTTTAGTACATTTCCCGCCAGCACCGGATCCAGTGAAATTATCCTGTTCAGATCATTAGGTGACACATCCTGCCTGTTACAGACCTCCAGTACCTTAGTAACAGTGGTGGACAGGCTGGGCATTTTATTTATATACTGCTGAATGGTATCAATATACTGTTCAGACACTTAATCTCATCCCGTATTATATAAAGCATCCTTCGAGTTCAAATATACTTCCGATAATAATAACTATAGCTGTTTCTGCAGAATTTACCTGTTTTGATACACAATTATCACTTTCTTTCTGCTAACATAGAGTTTCATCTCTAACTGCCAGACACCGGGACTACACCATGAGCCTGATAAAAGAAGACGATTTGATTCAAAGTATTGCAGATGCTCTGCAGTTTATATCTTATTACCACCCGGTCGACTATATTCAGGCACTGGGTCAGGCCTGGGAGCAGGAGCAGTCACCGGCAGCAAAAGATGCCATTGCACAAATTTTATACAACTCACGTTTATGTGCTCAGGGGCATCGTCCTATCTGTCAGGATACTGGCATTGTGGTTGTTTTTATGGACGTTGGCATGAACGTGCAATGGGACAGCCGGCTTTCTCTGGAACAAATGATCAATGAAGGGGTTCGGCGTGCCTACACACATCCGGACAATATTCTGCGAGCTTCGGTACTATCTGATCCAGCCGGTAAACGTCAGAATACCCGTGATAATACTCCGGCAGTGATTCATACCCGTATTGTACCGGGCGATAAAGTTTCCATTAAACTGGCGGCCAAGGGCGGCGGATCTGAAAACAAGGCACGTTTTGCTGCCTTAAATCCTGGCGCCGATCTGGTTCAATGGATTATTGATACAGTAAAAGAGATGGGTGCCGGATGGTGTCCGCCGGGTATTTTAGGTGTTGGCATTGGCGGTACCCCGGAAAAAGCGATGTTAATGGCCAAAGAATCACTGCTCGAACCGGTTAATTTTCAAGAACTCAGAAATAAAGCAGAGCTGGGACAAAGCTTAAGTCGAGCAGAAGAACTGCGTATAGAACTGTATGATAAAATTAATGCCCTGGGGATCGGTGCTCAGGGGCTGGGCGGTCTGACCACCGTTGTTGATGTTAAAGTACTGGATTATCCCACCCATGCCGCCTCATTACCGGTAGCGGTTATTCCCAATTGTGCCGCTACCC
>JALVAL010000403.1 GCA_027011205.1 Gammaproteobacteria bacterium | reverse complement strand
GATATAAAAGAGTTTCCTGTAGAATATAGTGGACCCCGAAAACTGGACAATAGGTTAAGATATAAGAGCTAACCTAACGGGGAACCTAAAAATGAGCACAAAGAGAAAGTCATTTAGCAATACATTTAAAGCAAAAGTAGCTATTGAGGCATTGAAAGGCCAAAAAACTGTTGCAGAAATCGCATCAGAATTTGAAATCCACACGACACAGGTTAATAACTGGAAAAAACAGATGCTGGATGGTGCAGCCGATACTTTTTCCAAAAAATTAGAGAGCAAAGAAGCTGAATATGAAAAGGAAAAAGAACATCTGTATAGCCAAATAGGCCAATTAAAGGTGGAGGCTGACTGGCTGTCAAAAAAGTTGAAGATGTTCAACTGAGTACCGAAGAAAAACGGTGCTGCATTGAAAAGGAGCACCCTGAGTTGAGCATCAAAAAACAGTGTGAGCTAATCAGGCTGAATCGTTCAAGCTATTATTATCAGCCTAAAACGCCTCTGCAAAATAAGGACTTAAAATTAATGAACCTCATTGATGAACTGTATACAAAACATCCATTTTTTGGCAGTCGTCAACTCAGAGATGCATTGAGATTAAGAGGTTATAATAAAATGAACCGCAAAAAAGTACAACGTATTATGCGTCTCATGGGTTTGGTTTCTGTTGCTCCAAAACCCAACACCAGCAAGCCTTGCAAAGCAAACAATGTCTATCCGTATCTGCTTAGAGGGATGGATATCAGTCAGAACAACCAGGTGTGGTGCACAGATATTACGTATTTACGCATGCCACATGGTTTTGTTTATCTCAGTGCAGTCTTGGACTGGCATAGCCGATTTGTACTGTCCTGGGAAGTATCAACCAGTATGGAAGAAAGTTTTTGTGTCAGCAGCCTGGAAACAGCACTAAGACGATATGAGAAGCCAAAAATCTTCAATACCGATCAAGGTGCTCAATATACCAGCAGAGCATTTACAGGTGTTTTAAAGGCCAATGATATAAAAATCAGCATGGATGGTAAAGGCAGAGCAATGGATAATATAATGATTGAAAGGCTCTGGCGAAGTGTAAAATATGAGGAAATTTACCTCAAGGATTATCAAAGTATTGATGAGCTAAAGAGCTCATTAAAGGACTATTTTGAGTTTTACAACCATGAGCGGCCACACAGCACACATGGTGGAAAAACACCGGCAGAGATCTATGGACAGATGAAAGAAGTTGTTCCAGAATTAAAATTGGCAGCATAATGAAAGAATAATTAACTTTACTGATAACCGCCTTATCCACATACCCACAGGCCAAGCCACGTAGCCCTGAGATATATCGCAAGCGTCTCTGGGCTACTGGCAGACCTGTGGATATGTGGATAAGACTAAAACTATAAATAACTAGCGGAATTATATCTTAATATTTATAGTAGTTGTCTTGACAATGGGGTCCACTTTACCTATAAGATTTAACATGAAACCATTTGGACTTCTGTGACGTGAATGTTCAATTTGTGTAATATTTTTCAATTGATCATTAACTGTCTCAATAATAAAGCGTTTTCTCAACATAATTTTACCTCACTAAGCAGTGGCTCGTGGTTTCATATTTCTTCTGACGTTTGTGATTAATAAAGTGGCTATACTTAACCGGACACACAACCTAAAATAACCCAAAACAAAACGAGTGTGCCCAAAAATGAATGAACAAACAAACCGAATAAAGCTTATACATCAGAATTTAAAGAATCGACTGTCAAATTAGCTGTTGAGACTGATCAAGCTATTTCCCAAACAGCCAGGGAACTGGATGTCATTGTAAATACACTGCATACGGTGGTTTAGCAAATATTCAAAGCCAGAGAAGGCTCCAGCCTGTAGAACTGATAAACACATTCAAGATGTGGTAAAACACCTAAAAAAAGAATTAATCGCTCACAATAAAGTAAAAATTCATTCTGTTTAGTTAATTTTTTGAGTAGCGAATTGGACTTTATATTATAGAGAGACGTAG
>JALVAL010000402.1 GCA_027011205.1 Gammaproteobacteria bacterium | reverse complement strand
TATCTAGCCTCTTATTTAACGTTTTCCTTAAGGTTTTATATAACCTTTTACTTAACAATGACCTTCCCCTGAGCAGTTTTAGGAAAAAATTCACCAAAAAACGGGTATTCTCCTGCAGGCAGCGGTCCAATAAATATAACACCTTTGCGATTTCCTATAATCACTTTTTCGCGATTTAGTTCATAGCTTTCAAATTCTTCGTCGGTTTCATCTCGATTATGTATAACGAGTTTCACTTTGGTATTTTCAGGAACAACTATTTCTGATGGTGTAAAGAGATGATTTTTAATTTCCAGTTCAATAACTGGGGTTGCTGCTAAGACCCGTTTACCTGCTGAAACTAATAAAATAAGACTGATAAGAGCCTTTATTAAAAAATTAAGTCTCATGGTGTTCTTCTCTATTAAAGATTACTCTGACAGATAAACCTGTTGAAAAAGCAGAATGACCAAGCGCTATTCCGGCATGATGTAATTCAGCAATCTGTTGTACAATGGCAAGCCCAAGACCACAGCCCGTGGTTCCTGAATTATGTCGATCACCATGTAAACGATAGAAACGATCAAACAAACGTCCATACTGATTTTCAGGAACACCGGGCCCGGAATCTTCGACTTTAAGTTCAACAGATTCAATACGCGTATTAATAGCTACCCGTACAAAATCACCTTCCCTACTGTATTTACAGGCATTGGAAAGTAAATTCTGCAATAACACATCAAGTGCAAAAGGGTCACCATTGATTTTAATACTCTCTCCTTCCAGTTCAATTTGCAGCGTTTTATCTGCAAACTGTGTGTATTCTCGGGCAATAACTTCCTGAGCGATATGATACAGATCGACTTCAGTAAATTTAGAAATATATTGATCAGATGAAGTTCTGTTTAAATTTAAAATCTGCTCAACCAGATGTCCCATCCGGTTAACTGAATTATTTAACTGTTTAAAACTATGATTATCTTTCGGTAAGATATGAGAAAGATTATGCAAATGAACTTTTATAGCACTAATGGGTGTTCTTAATTCATGTGCAGCATCTGAGGCAAAGCGTTTTTCCCTTACAAATGAATCTTTAAGTCTTTGCAGCAGGTCATTGGTAGAATTTACCACCTGAACTAATTCCACCGGTTGCTGTTCAATGGGCAAAGGACTGAGATCATCTGCTTTTTTATTTCCTAAGGCATGAGCCAGTTTTCTTAATGGTAATAAACCATAACTGATCAGTATCCAGATCAGTACACCTAACAGCGGCAGCATAATAATAACCGGCAAAATAGTTTCTAAAATAATATTCTCTGCCAGCACATATCGAATATCAATACGCTCAGCAGTTAATATCCACAGGTTTGCTTTATCATTATAAACCCCATAGGCTCGCCAACGATGTCCGGCTATATTTTTAGTTTGAAAACCACTCTTAAAATCACAAATGGGTTGCTCAGGTGTCTGTAATGAGCGCAGTAATAAGTTATTTTCCTGCCAGATCTGAAATAGAAAGACATCATTGCCCTTAATTTCCGGATGTCTGGCCTGCATGAGATTTATAATCTCTGATTTTTTTAATGCCTGATACTGCTCATTACGATTAAACAGGGAAAATACTATGGACAATAAATTGGCCTTGTCTACAAGTGCCATATCAAACAGTTCTTCAGCCTTACTCATACTGTCCCGATAACCATTCAGGGCAGATAAAAACACCACCAGTGTAATTGTTGACAGGATCACTGTGATTAGAAAGTTTCGGATAGACTTCATGTTTTGTTAACCGTATATCCTACCCCTCGAACCGTTTTAATAAAATCGGAACCGACTTTTTTTCTAAGATGATGGATATGCACTTCCAGTGTATTACTGCTGACTTCTTCTCCCCAGCTGTAAAGCTGAGATTCCAGATTATCACGGGTAAGAATACGACCGGCATTTTGAAGCAGGGCTTTAAGTAACATATATTCCGATTTGGACAATGTAATATCCTGATTATTAACCATTACCTGCATGGCTTTAGGATCCAGAGATACCACACCTACTTCTATATTATTGGAGGCTTTTGTGGTACTGATACGTCTTTCAAGTACCCGTATACGAGCCAGTAATTCTGGCATTTCAAAAGGTTTGGCCAGATAATCATCCGCACCGACATCCAGTCCGGACACCTTATCTTCAACCGAATTACGGGCAGTAAGAATAAGTATAGGAAGAGTGATTTTTTCTTTACGCAGATTAGAAACCACCTCAATACCATCCATATCGGGCAGCCCCAGGTCCAGGATCATAATATCCGGTGGAAAACTCTTAACAACATGCAGAGCTTCCTGCCCCCTGGCAACGTGATTAACGGTGATACCTTCCTGTTTTAAAGCCTGTTGCAGACCATCGGCAAGAGAGAGATCATCTTCCACCAGTAATATTTGCATGTTTTTTATTTCCTGAAAACATAAACAAGTTCAGGCATACTTTACTAGGATATGTATTTTTTGGCAATTTTGTTCTGTCCCCGGGTTGCTTTATCAACCAGTCCGGGGATGAGCGCATTTATTCGTACAAAAAGTGATTCTGGGAATCCCAGATAACGGTCTTTATCCTGCTTAACAATAGAATGAACAATCTGTTTTGCCACATACTCCGGGCTGTCCATATTCATTTTAACTTCTTCAGCCATTTTATATACAGCCCCAGAATTTAACGAGGTTTTTACTGCCCGGGGAGCAATATAAGTGACCTTAACCGGTGTTTCTGCCAGTTCACGTCTCAAAGCCTGAGAAAAACCACGCAAGGCAAATTTACTGCTGGAATAAGATGTAAACCAGGCAAAACCAATGGAGCCGAAAATAGAGCCGATATTGACAATCTGCCCTTTATTTTGTTCCAGCATATAGGGCAAGACCTTTTTTGTTAATTGCATAGGAGCAATAACATTGGTCTGAAAGACCACCTCCAGACGTTCATCACTTTGATTCAGAAATGAGGTAAAATCCATGATCCCGGCGGTATTGACCAAAATATCATAACCGCCAAAAGATTCCTGCATCTGATCGACAACTTTCTGCCGACCTTCAGCACTGGTAATATCAGCAGCAATAAGACTGAGATCATTACCGCCCAGTTCATTACCAAGCTGCTGCAGTTTTTGCTCAGAACGTCCAACCAGGCCCAGCCGTGCTCCCTGGGCATGCAATTGTCTGGCGACTTCGCTACCAATACCACCGGTTGCCCCAGTTAGGATAATACGTTGTTCTTTGAGCATACTCATTTTATTATCCTTACAGACAGATACTTTATTGGAGTTTAAATTGTGCTGAATAGATACATTATTTATTTGTTTTTAATCTTCTCTAATTTAGCCTGTATCTCTGCTCGACGACCTTTGTCTGCAATTGGGCGAGCAGGCCGATCGGCAGCATTTAAAGCTTTATTAAGATACTTTCTGGCTTCATCATACTGGTCTTGTTCAATTAGAAAATCACCATAAAAATAGTTAGGGTCGATACCGTCAGGATTCATAGACAGGGCTTTTTTTAGATAGTTTTCAGCCTGCTCATCATCACCGAAACCTAAAGGCCAGCCGGGAACCTGGTAGTATAGACTGCCTAAGGAAGTATAAATTGAACCATGCAGGGCATCAGGATTTATTTTTTCTGCTGCCAGTAATAACTCACGCGCTTTTTTAACTTTACCTAAGGCACTCAGTCCACCATTTTTACCCGCGTCGGAACTAACAATTATGGCATTCCAAATCAAGGGTTCGGCTTTATCAGGAAAGCTATTAACCAGTTCTTCCGCTTTAATGGTCAGAGCTTCAAAGGCTTTTTCAGTTTTTGATTCATCAGTCTGGTAATTAGCAATAGCCCATTCTTTTTGTAGCTCAAGAATACTATCATCCAGACTGGCTGCATAAGCTGTTGCATTAATTATTAAGGCAAAGAATGCCAGACCAGTTGTCAGTGTTATGGATATTTTTTTCATTGTTGCTCTTTTCATTATTACTCCTTGTTATTCCTTTAAGGAATTTAATTATAATATTTTCTGCAGTAGGCTTTCTATTCCTGGACAGTCTCAAATGGTAAGGCTCTAAAAATATCACCGTACAGGCGATAAAACATTTTCGCTGCATGTATAATAACCTGCTGGTCATTTTCTTCAGTGATCTGGTTCATGAGTTTTTCATAAAAACCCATATGCTCAATATCCAGTGAACCATGCGAACTCAGATAACTAAAAGCCATATCAGGCAGGTTAAGATTTTGTTGAATTTTTTCCGCTGCATTAGTCGCTAGAGCAATACTTGTCCCTTCAAGAACAAGAACCATACCAAAAAAACACAGAGGACTGATCCTCGTTATACTGTCATAGGCATAGGCCACCATCAGCTCAGTGGTATAATGCGGCTGACCACTTCGTACTGCTTCTGCATCAGCACCCGTGACAGCAATATCATTCAAGATCCATTCCTGATGCCCCAGTTCTTCTTCGATATACTCTGCAACTGCATTTCGCAGCCATTCCTGAGAATGTGGTATACGTCCACCGCAGGTCATTAATAAGGGTGTGGTGTGTTTTACATGATGATAGGCCTGTGTTAAAAAAGCCTGATAGGTGGACAATGAGATATCACCTCTACTGCCGCGCTGCAAAGCTTCAATCTGCTGCAGGTCCTGACGTTCCTGTTCAGTTTCGGCCATTAATCTATCAAAAAAGTGAATCACCTTTTGCTCCAGGAATTAAATCTGAAATACGCTAAAGTTCAAACAGACGATTATACCGTCTGCTGCTCATATAATTGTTCAAGCTGTGCTTCAAAGGCCTTATAGATCTGCAGCCTTCTAGGCCTTCCGGTACCGGTTAACAAATGATTTGATACACTAAACGGCACCTCAGAGACAATAAAATCTTTTATCCTGGCATAATCCGGCAATTGCTCGTTTAATGATTGCAATGCTTCACCAAGCCGGATAATAGCAGCTTCAGTATTATTTCTTAATACCAGAATGGCTACAAGATAGGGTTTAGCATGGCCATAAATAACACCCTGAACAATTTCGGGCATCGTTTCCAGTTCTTTTTCCAGCCATTCCGGTGAAATATTACGCCCGTAGGAAGTATTAATCACATTCTTTTTACGTCCTGTAATATAAAGATAGCCATCATCATCCAGTTTACCTATATCACCGGTAGCATAAAACTCATGACTACTTACCGGCTGTTGCCCCTGATAACCTGCAAACAGAGCCTTTTTTACCAGCACTTCTCCATCATCACTGATTTTAACTTCATGACTATCCAGCACTTTTCCCACCGAGCCTGATCGATGTTGAGACGGGTTGTTGACCGCAACCACAGAGGCCGCTTCCGATAAACCATAGCCTTCATAAACAGGTATTTCAAGCTGCTGTGCCCTATCCAGCAATTGCCGCGATACAGGTGCCCCGCCCATAGCAATAAAACGTAACGATGAGGGTAATTTTAAGCCCGACTGAATCAGTTTAATGAATAATAGTAATAATTGAGGAATAATAATAAAAGCGGTTGGCTTATATTTCAAAATCGTTCCAATAAGTTTTTCATGATCAACCTGACTGGAGCCTGATAAGCCTGTAGTTTCGGGTGACAGTAAAATAATTGTCGCACCGCAATACAATGGAATATAAAGTCCGCCAATATTTTCAAGTAAAGTCGATAAAGGCAGAATACATAAAGAACGATCGTCTGCATTAGCTTCACTGGCTTTGGCCAGAGCAGCCACTTTGACCATTATGGTATCTTCGGATAACATCACACCTTTGGGATGGTCTGTGGTACCAGAAGTATAGGTTATTTTTGCAATACCGTTTCCGGCCTGCCGATTGGCATTATTTCTGAGTCGAAACAAAGTAAACTTTTTAGCCGCAATAATAATACTTTCCTGACTCTCAATAGTGTCTTTAATTTCAGCCGCCAGCTGCTGATTTAATTCCGTATCATCCAGAATCAGGAAATCAGCTGTAGAATCCCTTAAAGCGTGTTTAAGCTGCTCCAGTGAAAAGAATTCAGGTAATGGAATGGCGCATTGATGACTAAAAAATAAACTTAAATCCAGTACCGCCCAGGCTGGATGGTTATCCATTATTACCGCAAAGGTCTGAGGCATATCGGGTGTATCAGAAGAAGCAGGAAAACCCAGAGTCGAACTCAGAGCTTCAATTTCATTAAGCAGCTGCCGGTAATCCAGCTGAATGTGTTCTCCTTCAATAGCGGGCTTACCGGGGTGCGTAATAGCATATTCCCGAATTTTTTTTGCCAGCGGGTTCAAGCAACATTTCCCTGCTTAAGGCGTTTTGCCAGATCCTCTCCTCCCAGCCGACAGGCTTTTTCAAATAATGGAATAAGTTTCTGGTTAGCACCATAAATATTCTGTTTCATAATTTCAAAACCTTCGGCAATATTACCGGCTATAACCATAGGCTTAAGATCATAATATTCAGAACCCCATTTATTCTTCAAAGCTTCAGGAAGACAATCTCGTTTAGCTTCTGTAATGAGTTTTAAAGGCACATCCATACGAATAAAGGCATTATAAACACTGGGAACAGCGGTAAAAACAATATATTTAAAACCGGCAGAATATAAAAAAGCGGTAATTGATGCAATTAACCAGCGCATCTGACCAACATTGGCTGGAGCCAGATTACCAACCTCAACCACGCTGTCACGTGATATTATTTTACCATAAAGGGATTCAAGTTCCGTTTCCAGCTCATTATTTAGATAATATTCAGAAAATAAGGATTCATCGGCAGCACAACGGACACCGGCAACCGCCTTAATAATGGTTTCATCTCCATGCTGTTTGACATCAGCTTCAATGGTCAGAAGATTTGGATAGAATTGATCCAGTTCGGCATTATAGTATTTTTTAAACACGCCACTGATAAAACTTTCCAGACGTTTCCGTTCTGGTCTGCCGCTTTCTAAATAATGTATTTGTGAAGCCTGAGTCTTCATAATTTTCTTGTAATTTGCCAGTAAGGTAATTGATTTGTCCTGCAAGGCTGTACTCATAGCCCGAACTCCAGTGTTTTGATGCTTTTTTTCATTGAGTTTAGTTTAGCTATCAAACCTTAAAGAAACCTTAAGCTTCAGAAAAATATTAAATTTTGTTAAACAGTTCTCATAAATATAATAATGCAGACTTGTATTTGATTGGAGACTGTTGCTCTTTTCGCTCAATATCAACCAACCTGCCGTATTTTCTTGAAATTATATTTATGGGGGCTTTAGCTCAAAAAGAAGATACTTAAAT
>JALVAL010000401.1 GCA_027011205.1 Gammaproteobacteria bacterium | reverse complement strand
CATCTCGGCTTAATGCAGCCATAAAAGGGATAACCATGACTCCTAACACCAGACCTGCAACTAATAACGACACACTATGTCCACCGAATATTACAGAAACAAACGGTCCAAAATAAAAAAGTGCCCACATTCCATAAATAATACTGGGAATAGCTGCTAACAATTCAATCGCAATCCCAATGGGAGTAACCAGTTTTTCATGTGCAATCTCGGAAAGAAAAATAGCAATTCCCATTGCAATTGGAATAGAAAAAAACATGGCGATGAGAGTTGAAAGCAAAGTACCCACCACCGGAACTCCAGCTCCATATATTGTTCTGATTTTTCCACTGTCTGGTAATCCACTTTGCCCTGTATCAATGTCATCATCCATGGGAATTTCATCATCCGCAAACTCATCATCTAAATCCGTTAGATCATCTTCTGTTTCATCATAACTGACCTCAATATCTTCCGAATAATCACCCGGAACCGGATTTTTATCAGAAGAATTTTCAGCTGATGATTCTTTTATAGGCGATTTGGGGCTAACTATATTTATTGATGTACCTGTATCCTTTTTTATTGAAGGTAGAGTATCGACGACCTCAACCCCCCAGCGAGGATCAGTTACAAAACCTGGACCAAAGCTCTTAATGGCAGGTTGAGCATTAATATACAATACAATCAAAGTAGCAATCAGTACAACAAAAACAACATTGGCACTGGCCGTTGATAAATATTTAAAGAATTTTTCCATGAACTTGTTTTGACACTATTTAATTAAGGATATCTTAATATTAGGGATAACCATGTTGGTAATACAAAGTACTACACAATGAGCGGAACTTTTTTAATGAAAATCAATAAGATATCTGGTTAATTTATCAAGTAGCTATTAGGTTGGCCAGCAAAGAAGAATTAAATCACTGTGAAACCATTTTACTGAATGTCGGGATAACCAAACAAGCAGTAAAAGGTTCAGAATAATAACTAAAATATTCTTATTTCATACCTTTGCTATTCATATATTGCTCAACTTTAGAAACAACACCTGGTGGCAGGGCGACATAACCCAATTTTGAAATGGTTTCAGGATGCTCTAAAGCAAAACGATAAAAATCAGCCACTTCTTTTTTCTTCTTACTTTCATTGGGAACCAGAACAAAAGTAGCTGCCATGACAGGATAACCTGATTTTGGGTACTGGATATTAGCATAAAAATCCTTTTTTGGATCTAAATCAGCATATTGAGCACCTTTGGCAAAGCTGGCTGTTGTTGGCTTAACAAATTTATGTGCTTTATTCTCAATAGTGGCCAGATTAAGGTGATTTGAAACCGCATCAGCATAATCAACATAACCAATAGCATAAGGATTTTTTTTAATGGCTGTAGAAACACCAAAATTACCTTTTCCAGCAATATGATTAGGCATTGGCCAGTTTATAGCTTTTCTTGCACCAAAATGTGAACGCCACACAGAGTTCATTTTTGATAAATAATAGGTAAAACCAAAAGTCGTTCCTGATTTATCTGAACGATGAACGAACAACACTTTTTTATGGGGTAATTTGATATCAGGATTATCTTTTTTCAGTGTTGCCGCATCCCAATATTCGATATTACCCAGTAAAATACCCGAAATAGCTGTTTCAGATAGTTTTAAATCAGAAACACCAGGGATATTATAAGCAAAGGTAATAGCGCCAATTGCAATAGGAAACTGAGCCAGTTTTTTCTCTTTCAGTACATTAGGTTTCAAAGGTTTATCGCTACCACCAAAATCCACATGACGAGCAGAAACTTCCTTAATGCCAGCACCAGAGCCGGTAGGAGAATAATTTACTTTATCCGCTGTTTTTTCAAAGTAAAGTTTTGACCAGGCTTTATTCGCGGGATATTGAAAACTGGAGCCAGTACCTTCAATGATTGTTGCAGAAATAGCAGAGCTCGATAAAATTGACAGAACGAGTCCACCTAGTAATTTTTTCATTTTCATGTTGTTACGCCCTTTTATATGAATAATTAATACTATAT
>JALVAL010000400.1 GCA_027011205.1 Gammaproteobacteria bacterium | reverse complement strand
GTCTGGTAGCGCGCTTGCTTTGGGAGCAAGATGTCGGGAGTTCGAATCTCTCTACCCCGACCAAATTTAGAATATTCCTGGTCTCTTAATAGAAGTTAGTATCAATGCCCAATCAGGGTATTAAGCTGATATTGCTATATTAATTGAGCAGTAATAGATTCTGCGCCCGTAGCTCATCTGGATAGAGCATCGGCCTTCTAAGCCGAGGGTAGCAGGTTCGAGTCCTGCCGGGCGTACCAATTCTGCCCAAGCGGGATCGTAAGGGTAATAAAGAAAGTAACCGTTGCATGCCATTGAAGCTTACTTTCTCCCTGATTTATCCAGAATCAAAAAATAACAATTGTGGTGAGCGTAGCTCAGTTGGTAGAGCTCAGGATTGTGGCTCCTGCGGTCGAGGGTTCGATCCCCTTCGTTCACCCCATTATCCTTGATTTTATAAGAATCCTTCGATTCTAAATCCTTTCCTGCGGATGTGGTGAAATTGGTATACACGCCAGATTTAGGTTCTGGTGCCGAGAGGCGTGAGAGTTCGAGTCTCTCCATCCGCACCATATTTCTTTCATTTAATTGTGTAACTACTCAGCGTATACTTCTTTTGCCCAGCCCTTGATAATAAGAGAGTGTGTTATTTTTGTACGCTACCCTCAATCAATGGGCAGCTGGGAATGGTCACATGTTTGTATTTGCTCACATTCTCCGTGCGCCTCTTTGAGGTAGCAAAGCTATTGTGCCTTGAACTGTGGCAAAATCTAAATACGCTGGATTGTTACTTAATTGTTAGCTTAACCCATATATTGCAGTCTCTATATCCTGTTACTTCAGCGGGTTTTAAATTTTTTTTCTGATAGTTAGCATTTCTCTATAAAAAGTATTAATCATTGTCATTAATATCTTGTATAATGCACCATTTAACCATATATAGCATATCATCTGTACGGGGTTTTATATATAACGACTCTAAACAGAGGGTTTTTGATAAAATTTATTAGATTGTAACGAGGATAGAAAATGCAGGTTTCAGTAGAAACAAAAGAAGGTCTTGAAAGAGAAATGATTGTTGAATTTCCAACGTCAGATATCGATGGAGAAGTAAAAACTCGTTTACAATCTTTAACTAAGACCGTTAAGATAAATGGTTTTCGCCCTGGTAAAATACCCGTTGCCGTGGTTAAAAAACGTTATGGTACCCAGGTAGAAGCTGAGGTTTTGAATGAAAAACTGCAGCAGAGTTATTTTGAAGCTATCTCTCAGGAAAAAATCAATCCAGCGGGTCAGCCAAAAATTGATCTGATTGATGAAGACAGTAAAGAGCAGATCCGTTATAAGGCTACGTTTGAAGTTTACCCTGAAATAGAACTGGGTTCACTGGCTGATAAGAGTTTTGAAAAAGCTAAAGTATCTATTTCTGATGCCGATATTGATACCACCATAGAAAATATTCGTAAACAGAATCAGACCTTTACTGACGTTGAACGTGCGGCTGAAAGTGATGATCAGGTAGTGGTTGATTTTGTCGGTACTATAGACGGAGAAGCCTTTAATGGTAATGAAGGCAAGCAGGTCGAAGTAGTTCTGGGTCAGGGACAGATGATAGAGGGTTTTGAAGAGGGTCTTAAAGGTGTTAAGGCGGGAGATGAACTGACCTTAAACCTGAAATTCCCTGATGACTATCATTATAATGATGTGGCGGGCAAAGATGTGCAGTTTGAAGTGAAAGTCAGTGCTGTTAAAGAAGCCTCTCTGCCCGAATTAAATGATGAATTTTATACCAAATTTGGTATTGCTGAAGGCGGTGAAGCAGCGTTTCGTGAAGAAGTTAAAAAGAATATGCAGCTAGAACTGGATAAGGCTATTTCCGGTAAGCTTAAAAATCAGGTGATGGAGATTATCCTGGAAGTGAATGATATTAGCGTACCTAATGCGCTGGTTCAGGAAGAAGCTGTTAATATGGCAAAACAGATGCAGCAGCAATACCAGATGCAGGGTAGTGATGAAGCCGATCTGCCTACTCATCTGTTTGAAGAACAGGCCATAAAGCGTGTTAGTCTGGGTTTGATACTGGCAGAAATTGTCAAGTCCAATGAAATTAAAGCCACAGCGGATAGGGTCAGACAGAAAATTGAAGAGCTGGCCGGCAGCTATGAAAATCCCCAGGAAGTCGTTAATTACTATATGTCCAATAAAGAAAAACTGGCTGAAATCGAGTCATTTGTTCTGGAAGAAATGGTTGTTGACTGGGCATGTGAACAGGCCAAAATCGAAGAAAAAGAACTTTCTTTTACTGAATTTATGAATCCGGAGAAAGATAAGGAAGACGCAGCTTAACAAGGTCTGTACAACAGCCCCTGGAGAAAAACTTTTACCCGGCACCTCGTAAAGTCTCGTCCTTAAACTTGTTCTTAAAGTCAAGGATAGCAGAGGTGGCAACTATTTCCCAAAAGCCTCGTCTTTTAAGGCGAGGTGCTGGGTTTACAGAAAAGATAAGGATAATAATTAGATGCTAAACAACAAAATCACATCTGCTGCTGTTCAGGCTGAAAATCTTGGCCTGGTGCCCATGGTTATTGAGCAGACAGCAAGAGGAGAACGGTCTTTTGATATCTATTCACGGTTATTAAAAGAGCGGGTGATTTTTCTGGTGGGTCAGGTTGAAGACCACATGGCTAACCTGATCGTGGCACAGTTACTATTTCTGGAATCTGAAAATCCGGACAAGGATATTCATCTGTATATTAATTCTCCGGGCGGGTCAGTCACTGCGGGTATGTCTATATATGACACTATGCAGTTTATTAAGGCCGATGTCAGTACCATGTGTATTGGTCAGGCTGCAAGTATGGGAGCTTTGTTACTGACCGGTGGTGAGAACGGTAAGCGTTTCTGTCTGCCCAACTCCCGTATGATGATACATCAGCCTTTAGGCGGGTTTCAGGGTCAGGCATCAGATATTGAAATTCATGCCAGAGAAATTCTGACGCTGAAAGACAAATTAAATCAGATAATGGCGGATCATACTGGTCAGGATCTGGATGTCATTGCGCAGGATACTGATCGGGATAATTTTTTAAGTGCTCAACAGGCTGTTGACTATGGTCTGGTTGATCAAATCTTAGTTCATCGCGAATCTGAGTCTGGTGATAAATAAAACCCCATTGTTTCTGTCGACTTTTATCCTGTTAAAAGTTGATTTATGACTGAATAACATTTATAAATATATAATTAGAAATAAGGTTTCTGATATATTTTTTCTGTAAAATGTTATTTGCTAAGAGTTTTTAAGTAAAAGAAGGGCTGCAGTTCCCTGATATGAGGTTCGTTTTATGAGTGATGATACTCAAAACAAAGATGATAATGGTAAATTACTTTACTGTTCTTTTTGCGGTAAAAGCCAGCATGAAGTCAGAAAATTAATTGCCGGTCCTTCTGTATTTATCTGTGATGAATGTGTCGAATTATGCAATGATATTATTCGTGAGGAGATTCAGGAACAGGGCGGTTCTGTTCCCGGTAAAAAATTACCGACACCCAGAGATATTAATAAAATTCTGGATGAATATGTAATTGGCCAGCTAGAAGCTAAAAAGATACTGGCGGTTGCAGTTTATAACCATTATAAACGTCTTGAAAACGGTTATAAAAAAGATGATGTGGAACTGTCCAAAAGCAATATACTGCTGATCGGACCGACGGGCTCAGGTAAAACCTTATTAGCTGAAACCCTTGCTCGTTTACTGGACGTACCCTTTACCATTGCGGATGCCACCACATTAACAGAAGCAGGTTATGTGGGTGAAGATGTTGAAAACATCATTCAAAAGCTACTGCAAAAATGTGATTATGACGTTGAAAAAGCACAAACAGGTATTGTCTATATCGATGAAATTGATAAGATTTCCCGTAAGTCAGACAATCCATCCATTACTCGTGATGTTTCCGGTGAAGGTGTTCAGCAGGCTTTGTTGAAGTTAATTGAAGGTACCATAGCCTCAGTACCTCCACAGGGCGGCCGTAAACATCCTCAACAGGAATTCCTGCAGGTCAATACGGGTAATATTCTGTTTATCTGCGGTGGTGCTTTTGCGGGTCTGGACAAAGTTATCCAGCAACGTTCAGATAAAGGTGGAATTGGTTTTGGTGCAGAAGTAAAAACCAAACAGGAGGCCCGTTCTTTTGGTGAAATACTGGATGATATCGAACCGGAAGATCTGACTCGTTATGGACTTATTCCTGAGTTTGTAGGGCGTTTACCCGTTATTGCCACTTTGCGAGAACTGGATGAGGACGCTTTAGTACGCATTTTGACAGAGCCTAAAAATGCACTGGCAAAACAATACACCAAGCTGATTGAAATGGAAGGTGCTGAACTGGAACTGCGAGAAGATGCATTAAAAGCCATTGCCAGAAAAGCCATGGATAGAAAGACCGGTGCTCGTGGTTTGCGCTCTATTCTTGAACATACCCTGCTCGATACCATGTATGAACTGCCGTCTATTGAAGATGTTCAGAAAGTTGTGGTGGATGAAGGGGTAATAGATGGCCTCTCCGAACCTTTATTAATTTATGAAAACAGCGATAAAAAGGCCTCTGGTGAGTAATGTTAATTGCTGGTTAAAGACAAAAAAGGAGCTTAAAAGCTCCTTTTTTGTTTATTAAGGAGTAAAATTCACCTGTTTATCTTGATTTGTTTCCCTTAACACCCATATATTAACTATACTAAATTAGGAGCTAACAAGTCCCTAACAGCAATTAAGCTTTATAAAAGAGGAACTCCTTAATGGAGCAGGATAATGATATGTCTGAATTAACAGATAGTGCGCAAATATACCCGGTTTTACCTTTGAGAGATGTTGTGGTCTATCCACATATGGTCATACCTCTTTATGTCGGTCGTGAAAAATCCATTAATGCCCTTGAAGCAGCAATGGAAGAAGATAAGAAAATTCTTTTAATTGCTCAGCGAAATGCCTCCGACGATGATCCGCAACCCGAAGATATCAATAGTGTAGGCACGATTGCCTCAATTCTAAGACTGCTGAAACTTCCGGATGGGACAGTTAAAGTTCTAGTAGAAGGTGATGAACGAGCGCATATTGAAAATGTATTTACCTCGGATGATTTTTTTACTGCCCAGGTGAGTGTCTTTGAAAATACTCAACTGGATGAGAGAGAGGCAGACGTATTGACCCGTACGGTTATGAACCAGTTTGATCAGTACGTTAAAATGAATGATAAAGTGCCTCCAGAAATATTATCTTCACTATCCAGTATTGAAGATCCCAGCCGTCTTGCAGATACTATTGCTGCTCATATGCCGTTGAAAATTGAAGAGAAACAGGTGATCCTGGAAATTGCTGATGTGCGTGAACGTCTGGAACATTTACTGGCTCAGATGGAATCAGAAATTGATATTTTACAGGTTGAAAAACGCATTCGCGGACGTGTAAAACAGCAAATGGAGAAAAGCCAGCGCGAGTATTATCTGAATGAACAGATGAAAGCCATTCAAAAAGAACTCAATGATATTGATGATGTTCCCAATGAGCTGGAAGATCTGGAAAACAAAATTAAAAATATCGGCCTTTCTGTAGAAGCAAAGAAAAAAGGTCTGGCAGAACTTAATAAACTGAAAATGATGTCTCCAATGTCTGCAGAAGCCTCTGTAGTGCGTAATTACCTGGAATGGCTGACCAATGTGCCATGGAAAAAACGCTCTAAAGTACGTCATGATCTGTCCAAAGCCGAAGCAATATTAGAAGAAGATCATTATGGTCTGGAAAAGGTTAAAGAACGAATTCTGGAATACCTTGCTGTGCAACAGCGTATGAAAAAACTCAAGGGGCCTATTTTGTGTCTGGTGGGCCCACCGGGTGTGGGTAAAACCTCTTTAGGTCAGTCTATAGCCCGTGCAACCAATCGTAAGTTTACCCGTATGTCTCTGGGTGGAGTGCGTGATGAGGCTGAGATCCGGGGCCATAGAAGAACCTATATTGGTTCCATGCCGGGTAAAATTATTCAGAATTTGTCCAGAGTCGGTGTAAAAAATCCATTTTTCCTGCTGGATGAAATTGATAAGATGGCCATGGATATGCGTGGTGACCCATCTTCTGCCTTACTTGAAGTGCTTGATCCTGAACAGAATAATACCTTTAACGACCATTATATGGAAGTCGATTACGATTTGTCAGAAGTGATGTTTATTGCCACTTCAAACAGTATGAATATTCCGGGGCCACTTCTTGATAGAATGGAAGTAATTCGTATTCCGGGTTATACAGAAGAAGAAAAGCTGAATATTGTTTCCCGTTATCTGATCCCAAAACAAATGAAAAATAATGGTCTTAAAGAAGCAGAATTATCAATCAGTGAAGGGGCTATCCGTGATATTATCCGTTATTATACTCGTGAAGCAGGAGTACGAAGTATAGAGCGTGAAGTGGCAAAAATTGCCCGTAAAGTTGTTAAGGAAATTCTGCTCGACAAAAAAGTAAAAAAGGTTTCTGTTACCTGCCGTAATATTGAAAAATACCTGGGTGTAAAACGCTTTCGTTATGGCAGTGTTGAACAGGAAAATCAAATAGGTCAGGTTACAGGGCTTGCATGGACTGAAGTGGGCGGTGAGATTCTGACCATAGAAACAGCTGTAATGCCCGGTAAGGGAAAAAACAGTGTGACAGGTCAGTTGGGTGATGTTATGAAAGAATCTATTCAGGCAGCTCTGACGGTGGTTCGAAGCCGTTCTGATATGCTTGGAATTGATCACGAAGTGTATGAAAATAAGGATATTCATATCCATGTACCTGAAGGTGCCATTCCTAAAGATGGACCCAGTGCAGGCATTGGTATGTGCACAGCTATAGTTTCAGCACTCACTGAAACACCTGTTAAAGCAGATGTTGCCATGACCGGGGAAATTACTTTGCGTGGTGAGGTACTGCCGATAGGCGGGCTGAAAGAAAAACTGCTCGCCGCTCTTAGAAGCGGTATTAAGACGGTTATTATTCCAGAAGAAAATCGTAAGGATCTGGTTGAACTGCCTAAAAATATTGTATCAAAAATGGATATCATTCCAGTGCAGTGGATTGATGAAGTACTACATATTGCACTTGAACATATGCCTAAGCCTGCGAATGCAAAAAAAGAATCTGCGGCCAGTACTAAAGTATCCGGGCGTAAGAAAAGTGCATCAATAAGAGCGCATTAAACACCCAGGGAAGAGTCTTTACTGTTTTTTGAACTATGAGATGCAGTAATCAATTATTGAAAAAAAATACCGGATTATTTATTTC
>JALVAL010000399.1 GCA_027011205.1 Gammaproteobacteria bacterium | reverse complement strand
GATAATTCCACAATTAACTCTGGCTGGAATTGAAAACCGGCCCGGTAATGTAGATGATGCTTATGTGATGGATAAAGGTACTGCTTATCTTGCTTTTGGTTATGCCTATGCAAAAGAATCTGACAGCACAAAAAGTTATGAAATTCCGATAAACGCTGGATATGGCCTAACTGACTCACTGGAAATAACTTTTCTTTTGCCCTATACAAAAACTAATCCCAACGATGGGCCTGGTGAAAAGGGCATGGGTGATCTGGCTATCCGGCCTGAACTGGTTATTGTTAAGGAATCAGATTCAATACCACAAATGTCTCTGGCGCTTAGCATCAAGTTTGACTCTGGGAGTAAGGCGACGGGTTCCGGCACAACAGACTATGGATTGTTTTTAAATGCTTCTAAAGTATTTGGCAAAATTCAACTGAATGGGAATGTGGGTTATAATTCTCTGGAAAATTCTGATGACTCAATTTTTCTTGGTGCATCTATTGAATATAGTATAAACGATTCAATAACATTAATTGGAGAAACATGGACTGAAAAACCAATAGATTCAAACGATAATGATGTAGCCGAAATATTGGGTGGTGTTACTTATGATATATCAGACGCTATCACTCTGGATTTTGGAATTGGGACTGGATTGGACAATAATAATATTGATCTAAGGTATACAATGGGTGCTACTTATAATTTTTAGGGGTCCTTATTGACCTGATACTGTATAAGATTATTTTTCAGAAAAAACCTGACAGATTGACTCAGAGTATATGGTTAGTAAAACCAATCTGAGCCTGTCTGTAACTTCCTATACTATCAACCAATTACCTGCAAATATATCTTGCCATAAACGCTATAACCAGCAACACGATGGATACCAATTAATGTCCATCCGTAAATTGCCTTCCTGGCAATTTACGAAACGTAAAAGAAAAATCACACCTTAAAACTTAAATGCGGCGTTAACATAATAATAACGACCGGGCTCATTAAGCAGCATTACATCGCCACCCCCGGATATTAATAAGGTTAAGTCCTTATAGGTATTATTAATGGCATAGGTTTTATCAAACACATTATCAATGCCTCCTGTTAGCTCAAAGTTTCGGGTCAGGTTGTGTGTAACTTTCATATTCATAACACCCCAGCCGGATAATTGCTGTTCACCATTATCCGCATCATAATTATCCCAGCTATCGGTACCGACAAATTCTATCCGCGCTGTACCACTCATATCAGCACTATAGTAATCATAATTCATACCAAGATTTAATTTTAACGGCGTAATATTAGCCAGATCTTTATCCGTCTGACCGTTTAATGCTTTATCTTTTTTACCACGCTGATAGGCCAGCCCAAAATCCATATAAATATTGTCTGTAAATGAATAAACACCGGTGACATTAAAACCATAAATAGCGGCATCTATATTTTCAAAGTTATGAGTGGTTTTATCGGCATTAAAATAAATATAATCTTTTAACCAACTATAAAACACTTTGGTTTTAAGGGTTAAATTCTGGAAATTATTTTCCATACCTAAATCAATTTCATAGTTTATTGTTTGATCCAGATCCGGTGTGCCTCCCTGTGCGCCATTGGGCCCTACCCAATATAGTTCACGGGCATCCGGCACCCGGGATGATTTGCCCACACCGCCAAAAAATGAGGTTGTAGTATTAAACTGGTATGCCCCTTTTACAAATGCACTAAAGGCATCATAATCATTATCCCTTTGCAGTCCATCCGGCTTTATACTGGTATCATCATAACGTCCTCCAACGTTCAGGGTGAAATCAGTAAAACGTTTTTCCAGTTCTGCAAAAACAGCATCGTTTTCAGTATCCACATCATCAATATTGATTAAGCCATTGATACCCGATTTTGTACCAAAACCTATATAATGACCATCCCAGTTTCTTTTACTGGTATCCAGACCAATAGTCGCTTCCATAGTTGGGTCAATATCAAAACTGTTTTTTACTTTAAAGCCCTGCATACGGGTTTTCAGCTTACTGATTAATTC
>JALVAL010000398.1 GCA_027011205.1 Gammaproteobacteria bacterium | reverse complement strand
TATTTCTCAAAATGCAAGCTTTTTATTTTATTTTTTTGGTATTTCTAAAGTTACTGCGAAAAGTTTTTTTCATCTGCTTGTTAAACGTTGCTATAGCTCAATGGTTCATCTTAGCGAGAACTGCTGGCCATTACTTAATTTTCAAATGATGGCTGTCCGGAAATACACCGTCGGGGCGTCTTTTTGCCTCCGATGCATTTTCTGGTTAAGTCTTTTATGATGCAATTTTATATGGTTGAACATGTAATGCTGACAAATTTTGACGGGACAACCAAAGATCGTAAGCATTTTGAAGCCTAAGCCAATGATCTGCTGATGGATTTTTAAATGCCAGTTCCAAACGCAAAGCCATTTCAGGGGTAATAGAACCTCTACAATTTAAGACTTTTGATAATGTTTTTCGGCTAATATTTAAGTGCTCAGAGACATCTGTAATAGTAACACCCAATGGTTCTATTATTAATTCTTTGAGAATTTCTCCCGGATGAGCCGGATTATGTATACTCATTAGTGATAATCCTCGTAGTTAACTATTTCTGGATCACGACCTACAAATCGGAATGTAACCCTCCAATTACCACTAACAGTGACTGACCATATACCTTTTCGATTACCTTTTAGTTCATGTAATCGTAAACCTGGTAAATCCATGTCATTGGGACTTTCTGCCTGGTCAAGGTTTGAAAGTATTAGTCTCAATCGTTTAGCATGATTGGCTTGAATACCAGACGTTGTGCCTGTCTTGTAAAACTTCTCTAAACCTTTGTGTATGAAACTGGTTATCATAAATTAAATTGTAACCTAATGAGTTACAATGTCAAGAAAAATAGAGGTAGATTGATATTTTAGGACTTAACGCTTTAATAACCTGACATTTTTTCTTACGGCCTGCTTTTTAGGCCGTAAGAAAAAATGGTCAGCGTTAATTTACTTGTTATGGCTTTTTAGGTAAGCCTACTAATTCAAGAAGCTCACTTCTGTCCTGTCTAGACAGCCATATTTGAAAGCTTTTATCTACAATACTAAGCCTTAAATTGGTCTGATCATAATCTAAAACCATAGGCTTGATGTCTTTTTTTATTTGTAGTGATGTAGCAGATTGCAAAGACTGCGTAACGTTTCCAGAATTAAGCTCTTGACCCCTAGGGTGCGCATTTTGCAGTATGTTTCGTATTTCAAATTGTTTAAATCCATTTTCAATATCTTCAATTTTAGCTGTTAATAATGGATACAAGAGCCATTTGTGCATTTCAAGTTCTGTATCTTGAAAACCTTCAGCGAATTGAGTAAGGAATGAGTTGAATCTTCCGCCTTGCTGATTGACAACACTGTTTACGATGTCTTCACAATTTATATTTTCACCAATATTTTTTAATTCATCTTGTGTAACTTGGACTCCTTCAGATATGCAGCATTGATGACAAGTTTCTTGAAGGATATATACGCTTTCGTAGCATGACTTTAATAAACAATTCTTGAAATTTTCAGAGAATGATATATTTAATAATGCTTCACCGTCAGAAATGACTTTTTTTAATTCATCTTGTTCCCATTTGTCCGCATTTATAGGCAATAACCTGCCTACCAAATCTCCGTTATATACGCTGAGCCGATTTTCCTCAAGCCAGACTCCAATAATAATAAAGCATAATTCAGAATTTTCATGAAATGCCTTAAGGGCAACTGAAAAGTCTTTTTGAGTCTCAACAGGAAGGTAATGAAAGTCTTCCAAGACAATAAATTTTGTGAATTCAATTTGATCAAGTGCCGAGATTATGTCATTTACATCTAATGGGTCTAATTCTAGTGGTGCTTTAGTTATGTCATTTGTTTCTGTTCTTTCCGATTCTGCGCCACCTTCAGCTGTAGCGCCAAATATACCTGCTTTTAATTTAGCAAATATTTTATATTTTCCTGAAGTGGCCATTGTTGTAGAGACAGTTAGCTCAAAACCGGCTTGCTTTAGTATTGCCTCATGCAATTGATCAAGTGACCATTTGTTTGAACAATGAATAACTATATACTC
>JALVAL010000397.1 GCA_027011205.1 Gammaproteobacteria bacterium | reverse complement strand
CTAATACCACCAAGGTAACTCCGTCAGAACGTGTTAAGCTGGCACAAAAGGCAATAAAAATAATACCCGGTAAAATACCGATAAATACCATATTACTGCCTATGGAAGGTGATCCCATGGCGACATTAATATACTGGAAACTGGCTATAGATACCAAAGGTTCCTTTATGACACCCAGCAGGGACTGGCCATGAGAAAAATTAGAAAACCGATTGAAATTTTCAATCTGTCATTCCTGGATGTGATTTCCTGTGGCTTTGGTGCAATTATTTTATTATTAGTGATCAGTAAGGTTTCTCAGCCAGTTATAGTAGAAGAAACCACAATAGATCTGAGAAGTTCACTAAAAAAACTGGAGCAGGAACTGATAATGGCCCGTGGTGATGTGATTAACACACATAGCCAGTTAACAGCAATAAATAAAAATTATCAGTCGTTAAATAAAAATTATGAGTCAAAGGCAGCACTGCTTACTCAGATACAGGGGGAGTATGCTAATATAACACAGACTTTAAAAACTCAGACCATAATTAAGGAAAAACTTAATCAGGCACAGCAAACACTAACGCAAGAAATGTTACGTCTACAACAGCAGCAACCGGTTGTTAATAAAGAAAATACCATTGGTGGCATCAGTGTAAACAGTGAGTATATCATTTTTATTATTGATACTTCCGGTTCCATGCATAATTTTGCCTGGCCTCTGGTGCGAAAAAAAATGCAGGAGATCCTTCAGGTGCACCCTGCTGTTAAAGGCATTCAGGTGATGAATGATATGGGAGACTATATGTTTTCGCAATACGCCAGACGCTGGATCCCTGATTCACCGGGCAGACGACGGGCAATTTTAAAGCGTTTAAATTCATGGGAACCCTTTTCTAACTCATCCCCGGAAGAAGGTATAACTAAAGCTATTCGTACCTTTTATGATAGTAATAAACAGATAGCACTGTATATATTTGGTGATGATTTTTCCAGAGGCAGTATTCAATCTGTTATTGATACCGTCAGCCGTTTAAATCGGGGAAATCGTAAAGGTTCAAAACGTGTTAGAATAAATGCCGTGGGTTTTCCAGTATTATTTCAATATCCTGGTACTGAAATGAATATTGCCCGATTTTCTGCTTTAATGAGAAAACTGGCGGAAGAAAATAACGGTAGTTTTGTTGGTTTAACTAGCCTGAAATAATGGCCAGAATATAGAATATTTTGTCTGGAGCTGATCATGATGATGAAATTAAAAAAAAGAAATATTTACTTTCTAACCCTGCCCTTTGTGTTGTTAATATTAACAGCCTGTCAAACAACATTACCTGTATTTGAAGAAAGTAATGGACGGTCAACTGACTGTAATGAAATTCAACAGACGGTAACGCAGAGTCGTATTGATTATTTACTTTATGCTAATAAAATGGTTGATTCCATGGTTAATAACAGCAATGTAAAATCAGTACTGAAAAAACATCGTATAAAAATTTATCTTCAGGCTATTGAAAATAAAACCACCGATAAAATTGATATCATGGCTATAAATAAAGCCGTTAAAAATCGTATTTTACGCTCTGGCCAGTTTATAGTTATGCCGGATCAACAGAATGCGAATTATCGTTTAGTTGGCGCTATTTATCCGCTTCAACATTCAGTGGATGACTGCGATAATGGTAACCGTAAATTCAGTATGTCATTAACAGGTTATCAGCAATCGGTTATTCTCTGGTCTGAATATAAAACTTTCAAACAATATAATTAAATGCAAACAATATAATTAAATGGCAAAATTACCCGAAAAAACCAGACAGATTGCACAGGTTCATGCGCAATTAATTAATAGTGTCGTCATGGCCTGTCATAATAATGCCATATTACCGCAACTAGAACCTGCTCTGCAGGCTGCACAGTCAAATGGCTGGACGGAACTGGTTAAACGTATTCGCAAGATACTGGCAGGCACCCGAGACAGTAATATTTTAATTGGTCTGGACGAGGAAGATGCTGCCATTATTCTGGCAATTCTGGTGGCTATACA
>JALVAL010000396.1 GCA_027011205.1 Gammaproteobacteria bacterium | reverse complement strand
GTCTGTAAAGGTAATGAGTCTACGCCCACGATTAGGACGATCATTGGCCTCATTACTTTCCTGACAAGCATCTAATAGGGTCGGTATGGTATTGGTAATATAAAAAGGGGTTCCAAGTAAACTACGGCGGTAAAATGGTGATCGAAAGCTACTATACTCGCAACAGACACAGGCTGGTTTTTCTGGACTAATAATATTCAAGTCAAACGTATCCGTACTCTGGGCGGATAATTGACGTTTGGAGTCAATTGAAACAGGATAAGTCAGCTCAGAGTGAGCTATTGGAGCAATAATAATATTATCACTAGAATCTGGAATTTTAGATTCAGTATCACTTTCTTCAATATTTTCTTCAGCAATTTCATAATCAAGACTAAATTCATCAACAGATTCTCGATCCATTTGAATATAATTACCATTACTTTCGAGTGCCATTAAATGGGGTGTATTACAATTATTACAAAAAACAAGTTCAAAAATAGGGGCGCCACAATCACAATGGTTGCGTTGTTGTGAATAAACCCGACCGAAGGCCCAATTATTAGACAGTGGAGTGTCTTTTTTTTCAGAACAATTCTTATCAACACAACACCACAAACCACTTAATACTTGATGGAAAAGGTGTCCACGTAAGGGAAGAAATGCCTTTGCGTCATGACTGGGTTTCTTTTTATTCGGTCCTGGGGCTGATGTGTTTGAGCAGGCATCAATCCACTCTAAAGTTTTTTGATAGTGTGATGAGTCATCAAACAATTGTTTTGAAAGTTCGGATAGTTTTGATGGAACAGGACTGTGACTAAGTGCTGTTCTCAATTTTATTGCCGTATTACTATTTGCTAGAGCATTATAGCGTTCGACTGATAAGTGATTATTTTTATCAATTTGAGTAATTTTATCTAAGGTGATATTTTGTAAATTGCTTGCAGGTAAATCAGGGACAGAACGCTTGCCACCCACAACAACAACCTGATCAATATTTACACCAGATAGGCTGGCTAAATATTTTTGTAATTGTAGATCTGCACCTGCATCACCAATGGTTGCAGAAGTCGCAATAAATCGAACATCTTTAGCTTCGACACCAAAGGTATGCATGACACGGCGTAATAATAATGATAACTCAGCTGCCTGTGAACCGATATAAGTATGAGCTTCATCCAGAACAATCCAACGAAGTTTTCCTTGTGATTGTTGTATGATTGGCTCATCAATCTGGCGAACCAACATATATTCAAGCATTGTTGCATTGGTAACTAACATTGGTGCTGGAGTTTTACGCATCATCTTGCGAGTTAAAATCTCATTAGAATATTTTCCTTGATCTTTATGCCTGTTTTCCTCGGTATTACCATTATATAAACAAAACCTGAGACCATCACTGTAGGCATCTGTCCACGCTCTTAAACGTTCACGTTGACTATTAATTAAAGCATTTAATGGATAAATAAATAAGGCTCGAACACCAACTAATGGTTTATTATTTTTTTCATATTCCTTTGCTAGGTCATTTAGAATAGGAACCATAAAACATTCAGTTTTACCTGAACCTGTTCCACTGGTGACCACTAATGACTTTTTTTCATTGGGATTCAGTAATGTCGTCCATGATTGGTATTGATGTTTGAATGGAAACCAATCTTTACCAAATTTATGCTCACCAGCGTTATTCATGGCATCAATTAAAGAGGGCAATAAAAGATTATCTGGAAGGTTACTCATCAAATATTCAGATTTTTCCCATGGGAACATTGACTCAAATACTGGGTCGGATAACAAACCAAGATTATTGTTATTTAATTCTTGAGCAAGGTGCTGTCTTAATCCTTTGTCAGTGATCCCCAATATACTGATAGTTGCTTCAACCGATCGGCTGGCAGCTTGTTTGATTAAGTTTTGATAGTAGTTTTCAGTTGACATTTAGAGCAACTCCAGATTGTTTTGTTGGGAAATCCATCCTGATAATAGTAGAAATACTGCACTAAACCAGTCTTCATCAAAGTGTTTCAACTGCTTTATTTTAAAAAGCT
>JALVAL010000395.1 GCA_027011205.1 Gammaproteobacteria bacterium | reverse complement strand
GTGTACAGGATAATGAAATGGGTCTGTTTTTCTATTCCGACCCGTCTGAATTTTTACAACTTATCTGTTAAAAACAAAGCTTAGGCTATGCCGGGTTAAGCGTCTGTCCTGAAAACTCGCAGCAGAACACCGAGCCTTTTCCCGGCTCACTGTGTATTAACAATTTTGCCTGATGATGGTTTAACACATGTTTAACAATAGCCAGTCCAAGCCCGGTACCGCCAGTAGCTCTGGAACGTCCAACTTCAACCCGGTAAAAACGTTCTGTTAAACGATCCAGATGTTGCTTTTCAATACCTTCACCGCTATCTTCAACTTCAAAACATAGATATTTACGGTTTTTCTGATACCAGCGGATCACAATTTTTCCACCATCCGGCGTATAACGGACCGCATTGCTGACCAGATTACTAAAAGCACTGCGTAATTCAGACTCATCACCTTGTATAAAAGGAATAGCTTTATCCATTTCAACACTAATGTGATGCTGTCCGTTACTCACAACCAGCGCTTCATTTTTTAACATCTGCAGCATAAGCGGCATATTAATCATTGACAATGAGTGAGAATTTTTCTCATTAGCCTCCACTTTTGACAATAATAATAGATCTTCAATAATACGGCACATCCGATTAGACTGCTGCTGCATCATATTTATTGAACCGGCGTACATTTCATCTTCTCCAGGATATTCTGATAACGTTTCCAGATAGCCGGAAATAACCGTCAATGGCGTTCTTAATTCATGCGACACATTGGCCACAAAATCTTTCCTGACATCACGTAATTGCTGAAATTCAGTAATATCACGGGCAATTAATAAATATCTTTTACCAAAGGGTATTAAACGAATAGAAAGTCGTCTGGACTTATCCGGTGAATCTATTTCCAGAGCAGTATTACACTCCCCCAGATAATCATAGGATTCCAGAAAGCTTAAAAACCGGGCTGAACTGATCAGATGATTCAGGGGCTTGCCAATATCTTTACGTGGCCTGAGTTGCAGGTAATTTTTACACTTTTTATTTAACCACTCAATTTTCCAGTTCCTGCCTAAAATCATAGTGGCATCAGGGACCGCTTCGGTGGCTTCTTTATACCGTTCCAGCAGAGTCTGTATTTTTTTTGTACGTTTTTGATTCTGGCTCTGAACACGATAGATAAAATGAAACACATCAGCCCATATTCCCCAGGGCTGAGGAGGCGCTTCAATAACAGAACCTGATAACCAGCGGATCAATAAATTTATATGATATACATGCCAGAGTACATATAAAAACAGTCCCACAGCAATAAAAGCCCAGGTATATCCCGTCAACAGCCCCAGCAGGATCAAAGCTATCAGAATCAGTATTAACCTGTAAATTTCTTTAATATAAGAACTGCTGTCAAATTTCATAAATTACCTGACGATATTCACTTCCGGGTCAGGACTCCTACAATGGTTGATGGCTCAGGGCTGAGTAGAAAAACGATAACCGGCGCCACGAACGGTTTGGATAAGATGCGCACTTTTATGTTCCGCCAGAACTTTTCTTAAACGGCGAATATGTACATCTACCGTGCGTTCTTCAATATAGACATTACCGCCCCAGACACGATCCAGTAACTGACTGCGATTATAGACCCGTTCTGGATGTGTCATAAAAAAATACAGTAGTTTATATTCCGTGGGCCCGAATTCCAGAGTTTTATCCATAATGCTTACACGATGAGTGGAATTGTCCAGTTTTATACCACCAAATTCGATAGTATCGTTCATGGCAGGATCTACCCTTCGCAGAACAGCTTTTATTCGAGCCAGTAATTCCCGGGGGGAAAACGGCTTAACCACATAATCATCCGCACCACAGTCCAGTCCCCGAATGCGATCATTTTCTTCCCCTCGTGCGGTTAACATAATAATAGGAATATCTTTGCTATCAGGGTCACTTTTTAATTGTTTTGCCAGTTCCAGCCCGTTCATGCCCGGCAACATCCAGTCCAGTAGAATTAAATCCGGACGATTATCCTTGATAAACACCTGAGCCTGCTCAGCATCCTCGGCTTCCTGTAAATTAAAATCACTTTTACGAAATGCAAATTTCATCATTTCCCGAATAGCTAATTCATCTTCAACAATCAGCACCCGTTTTTCAGACATAACAACCCCATGAAGTTAATATTCAACTTTGAGTATTTAACACTATCATTATGACAATAATATGACAAATTACAGGTAAGTCTCCCTGGTATTAAGATTCTTGTAGAAACCTGCTTAAGAATCTAGGATAATACAGTCTTATTAACACAGGACTGGATATGGACATTTCATATAGAAAACTCTTTCTTATTTTTGTAATATTTATTTTCACTGCCCCTTTTTTCTCTTTGGCAGCGGCTGAAACTTTATATGTCAGTGATGAACTTTTTATTAATATGCGCTCCGGCAAGGGAAATGGCTTTAAAATCATAAAAATCATTAAAAGCGGCACACCACTAACCGTACTGAAAAAAGATTCGGGTTATATCCGTGCCCGCACACCAAAAGGCGTGGAAGGCTGGGTATTAAGCCGTTTTCTAAGCCGCAGCCCGTCAGCAAAAAATCTGGTTTCTCAGGCACAAAAGGACGTGGCGGAAATGAAACAGAAATACGATGCCATGAAAAGTGAGCTGGATACTCTTAAAAATGAACGAAACACCCTAAGCAGCTCGGAAAAGAATTTATTGTCTAATAAAGAAAAACTTAATAAGGAACTGGCCAGTCTTCGAAAAATTGCCGCCCGCCCCATGCAGTTAGAAGAAGAAAATAATCAGCTTAGAAATGAACTGGTTAAGATTGAGGCAGAAAATCGCCTGCTGAAACAGGAATATCAAACACTGGAAGACAATGCTGATCAGGAATGGTTTATTACCGGTGCCGGGGTATTATTCGGCGGTATGCTGCTGGGACTGATTTTCCCCAAACTACGCTCAGGCCAAAAGAAAGCCAACTGGAACAGATTGTAAAAGTCGTAAGTCGTAAAAAATTATATTAAGTGACTTACGATAATATAACCTGGCACTAAAAATATTTTGCCTCTCTTAACAGCCCATGTAATAAATCCATAATCTCTGTGCCCATGGCATCAAAGCATAAACCGATATAATCCTGCCCAATATGAGCGACCTCAGCCTGAATAATAGTGGACATTGAGCACTGCTCTTTAGAAGCTACAAAGCAAATGGAAAGCCGCTCTTTTTCTGTATAGGGGTAGCCATTGGGTTCAATGGCACAACCCATTAGACTCATATTGCTAATACGAGATGCTATACGTTTATTTTTAGCTTTAAGCGGAGAGACAAAAACCTCCAGACTGATAGGATGTCTGGGATGTTCCCGGCGTTCAATATTAGCAGAAACTGCCATAATAACCTCTATCATTCACGATCTTCCTGAATGTGTGAGATAAATCACAGGAAGTTCAGGATTTGAGTATTTTTACTCTGACGACTAAAACTTTTTCTTTAGCTGAGAAACATCACGTACTGCACCCCTGGAGGCTGATGTTGTCATGGCGGCATAAGCCTGCAATGCCTGACTGATATGGCGCACTCTGTCTGCAGGCTGCCAGGCCTTATCATCTTTAGCATCCATGACTTCACGACGTTGCTGTAATTCATCATCACTGAGTTTTACCGCAATTTTTCGCTTAGGAATATCAATTTCAATCAGATCACCCTCTTCAATCAGAGCAATAGCTCCACCTTCAGCCGCTTCTGGAGATGCATGACCGATAGACAAACCGGAAGTTCCACCGGAAAACCGGCCATCAGTTAATAAGGCACAGGTCTTACCCAGGCCTTTGGACTTCAGATAACTGGTTGGATATAACATTTCCTGCATACCGGGACCACCTCGAGGACCTTCGTAACGAATAATTACCACATCTCCGGCTTTAATCTGATCCTCCAGAATGGCTGCAACCGCAGAGTCCTGACTTTCAAAAATTCGTGCGGGACCGGTAAAACAAAGAATAGAATCATCCACCCCAGCAGTTTTGACCACACAGCCGTCCAGTGCAATATTACCGTAAAGCACCGCCAGTCCACCATCCTGACTATAAGCATGTTGTTTATCACGAATACAGCCATCTGAACGATCATCATCCAGAGAAGGCCAGCGTTTATCCTGACTGAATGCAACCTGGGTTGGAACACCGCCTGGTCCGGCTTTGAACATTTCACGAACCATATCATCATCAGAAACAGCAATATCATAGTGTTTAATAGCATCGGCCATAGAATCACTATGGATCATTTTAACCCCGCTATTAAGCAGACCGGCACGAGACAGTTCACCCATAATTGCCATAACCCCACCCGCCCGGTGAACATCTTCCATATGATATTTCTGAGTGCTTGGCGCAACTTTACATAAATTCGGCACTTTTCTGGACAGGCGATCAATATCATCCATGGTGAAATTCACGTCACCTTCCTGAGCCGCTGCCAGCAGATGCAGGATAGTATTAGTGGACCCACCCATGGCAATATCCAGACTCATGGCATTTTCAAAAGCTCCAAAAGATGCAATATTTCTGGGTAACACCGACTCATCATCCTGCTCATAATAGCGCTTTGCCAAATCCACAATCCGGCGGCCTGCTTCGAGAAACAGTTCTTTACGATCAGCATGAGTAGCCAGTAAAGTACCATTACCAGGCAGAGATAGCCCCAAAGCTTCAGTCAGGCAGTTCATGGAGTTAGCGGTAAACATTCCGGAACAGGAGCCGCAGGTTGGACAGGCGGAGCGTTCCATAATATCGGTATCGGCATCACTGACCTTATTGTCCACTGCCGAGACCATGGCATCCACCAGATCCAGATGGACTTCTTCACCATGCATAATTACCTTACCAGATTCCATCGGCCCGCCGGACACAAAAACAACCGGAATATTCAATCTTAGAGACGCATTTAACATTCCCGGGGTAATTTTATCGCAATTGGAAATACACACCAGAGCATCGGCACAATGGGCATTGCACATGTATTCCACAGCGTCAGAAATAACTTCTCTGGAAGGCAGACTGTACAGCATACCGTCGTGCCCCATGGCAATACCATCGTCCACGGCAATGGTATTAAATTCTTTGGCCACACCTCCGGCTTTCTCAATCTCACGAGCCACCAGCTGCCCCATATCTTTTAAATGTACATGGCCGGGCACAAACTGGGTAAAGGAATTGGCAATGGCAATAATTGGCTTTTGAAAGTCATCATCTTTCATACCTGTAGCTCGCCACAAAGCCCTGGCGCCTGCCATATTTCTTCCCGCAGTGGTGGTTCTTGAACGATATTGAGGCATATATATTCCTTAAGAAAAATGAAGTTGCAAGTCAATAAGTGTAACTTTATAAAGAGCATATTATATACTGATTCACTCATAAAAAGGCAAGGGAGAGAAAATCATCAGATTGCCCACAATAGTCTTGTAATACAGATCAAAGGGTAAACCTGGCACCTCATCTTAATTAGTGTCCCTCCAGAAATTGCCTTCCTGGCAATTTACCGGAACGCAAAAGAAAAAGTATAATTTTACTTCATTTTCAACGACTTACGGTCGTCAAAAATGAGCGGCAGGGTGAGCAAATTTTGCAGAATTATAAAAGCTAAAAGAAACAGCACAATATTATTACAAACTTGTTATAATTCTTTACTTATAAATATATACTTCTATACATATAATGAACCCTAATGATTCTAACATAACTTTACTCAGCAACTCAGATATTGATTTCGTGCACTGGTTTCGTAATGCAGCCCCTTATATTAATGCATTTCGAGATAAAACTTTCGTCATTTATTTCAGTGGAGATGTTCTGGCTGATGATGAATTCCCTTCACTGGTTCATGATATTGTACTTTTAAATTCTCTGGGGGTAAAACTGGTTCTTGTTCATGGAGCACGTTCTCAGATTGAAAAAAGACTGAAAACTCTGGAGATTCAATCACAATTTTCTCAGGGCCTTCGAGTCACCGATTATAAAACCATGCAGGTTATTAAAGAAGCTTCCGGTTGTATTCGACTTAATATTGAGGGACTGTTTACCACCAATTTAAAATATACTCCTATGGCCGGTTCCCGAATCAATATTATTTCCGGTAATTTTATTATTGCCAAGCCCAAGGGAATTATTGATGGAGTAGACTTTCATCATACCGGCGAAATCAGGCGTATTGATATAGATTCCATTTTACATTCACTCAATGCGGGTGATGTTATCTTAATGTCCCCCGTAGGTTACTCACCAACCGGTGAAATATTTAATATTAATGGTGAAGATCTGGCGGCAGAAACCTCCATAGCTTTAAATGCAGATAAATTAATTTTTATTGATGATATTAGTGGTATAAAAGATGAAACAGCGCAGCTCATTAGTGAATTAACCACCCGGAATTTAAACCAGCTGTTAAAAAACAATAAACAATTGACTGAAGAATTAAGACGGCACTATCAACGAATTATTTACGCCAGTGACGGTGGAGTAAACCGCGTACATGTTATAGACAGGAATATCGAGGGGGCTGTATTATTAGAACTGTTTACTCAAAATGGCATAGGTACCTTAATCACTACTGACAAGCTTGAAGATATACGTCTAGCAACCATTGAAGATGTCAACGGTATTATAAAACTTATCAGCCCACTGGAAGAATCTGGTTTTCTGGTTAAACGTTCAAGGGAACGCCTGGAAACAGAAATTAATAATTTTTACATAATTGAGCGTGAAAATACCATAATTGGCTGCAGTGCATTGTATCCATTTAATGATCAGCAGGCTGAACTGGCCTGCATGGCTATTGCACCCGACTATCAGTCTCAGGGAAGAGGTGACAAATTATTCAATCATATTTGTAAATGTGCCCGAAAATCAGGTTTAAAGCACTTATTTGTGTTAACTACACAGGCAACTCACTGGTTTATTGAACATGGCTTTGAAAAAGCTTCGCTGGAAGATTTACCCGATGAAAAACAGGCACTTTACAATTACCAGCGCAATTCGGCTGTATATATTAAAAATTTATGAATATAAACCCTGAAAAACCAATTCAGCCTTTTTTAAAATGGGCGGGTAACAAGAAACGTATCCTGCATAAAATAAAACCCCTGCTGCCGCCAGGAAAACGCCTGATTGAGCCTTTTTGCGGTTCTGCTGCCGTCTTTCTAAATACCAATTATAGAGAAAATCTGATTTGTGATAACAATGCCGATTTAATTAACATTTACCAGCATTTAAAGATAGATAGTGATAATTTTATTAACTATTGCAAAAAATATTTCATTGATAAAAACAATAC
>JALVAL010000394.1 GCA_027011205.1 Gammaproteobacteria bacterium | reverse complement strand
GCTATAGATATTAGTTATAAGCAGTTTGAACCTTATTTAAAGTATTATTATAAGGAATTCTTAGCTACTATAGAGGAGGCAGGTTTCTTATTGTCTATTAAAGGGCAGTTAAAAGGACAACTGGCACAGGAACAAGCTGCTCAGACCAAAAAGGATAAAATATCCGGACTTAAATCTTTACAGATCAGTGGCCATATAAAAAACTTACATTACACACATGCTGATGATCTGGCGGATAAAATTAGCTTTAATTTCAACTATCAATTAAAAAATACTGGTACCGGTATTCATGCTATGGCTCTGGATTTAAAGAATATATCCGGAGAGCTTTTTCAGAATGAGATTTATCTGGCTTTTACTGCCAAAGAACAAATTAATATTAAATTAAAGTATAATCCTGATACCAATAATCTGACCGTTTCACGCTTTAAGCTGCTATATCCCGAGCTGTTTAATATTTCCTCTTCAGCAAAATTTGCGCTTAACCAGAAGCAGTCATTAAAAGACTTTCATATTGCTTATAAACTCGATGATCTGGAGCAGTTTAATAAGCTGTATCTGAAAAATATTCTGGAAGGTACAGACTATGAAGGTTTACAAATTGAAGGTGGGGTAAAAGGATTTTTTGCCAGAAACCGGAAAAAAATCCAGTTAAATAATGTATTTAATGCCTTTAACCTGGACTTTAATGGCCAGATAGCGGTTATTGGACTGGACGGCGAGCTGAACTGGAACAATCATAAAACACCGGAAAAAAATTCTGTAAGTCAGTTAAGCTGGCAGGGCCTGCATCTTAATGAATTACCCTTTGGCCAGACTCATTTAAAATTTGTCACCTTTAACAACCGGTTAAAATTATTAAATGAAACAGATATCCCTTTGTTTGATGGTGCGCTGCATATTAATACTCTGGAATTGACCAGAATTGGAGAACAGGCTGATAAACAGGATAAAAATAAAGGAATGACCATAACAATTGACGGTATGATCAGGCCCGTTTCCCTTAAACTGCTGTCAGAGCATTTTAACTGGCCTCTGCTGGATGGTAAATTATCAGCTGTTATTCCCCAGACAACTTATAATAGTCATTCACTTAATGTGGGGGGAGCCATGATGATGCAGGTTTTTGACGGCAGTATTGTTTTTAAAAATCTTAGAATTGAACATCCACTGGAAGAAAGTGCTGTATTGTTTGCCAATATAGATTTACAGAATTTAGATTTGCAGTCACTGACAAAAACCTTCAATTTTGGTGAAATAGAAGGGCGAATGGAAGGTAAAATAAAGGATTTACAATTAAATTCCTGGCAGCCAGTTGCATTTGACGCATATTTTCGCACCCCAGAAAACGACCATAGCCGCCACCGTATCAGTCAGCGTGCCATTGATAACCTGTCCAGTCTGGGCGGTGCTTCAGGTATCCTGTCGAGAAGTTTTCTCAGTTTTTTTAAAACCTTTCATTATGATAAAATCGGCCTGAGCTGTAAGCTAAAAAATAATATCTGTCATATGGCCGGTATTGAGAAAAAAGGTTCTAATGCCTATTATCTGGTAAAAGGCAGCGGTATCCCAAGAATTGATGTTATGGGTTTCCAGAATGAGGTTAACTGGCAGGTGCTTATCAGCCGATTAAGAAATATACAATCGGCCAATGAAGCGATTATAGAATAACTGCCCGCAATAAATAATTCACAGTTCAGCTTTGATTCAGCTATACTATGAAAAAATTAGTAACAGACTCACATTATAAGGATGATCCAATGATTACCAGACTGGCTATTATAAAACCCTGTCAATACCGTCAATTTTTAATGGCTTTACTGGTCACTTTAAGTGTGGCTTCCTGTGTCACCATCAATATCTATTTTCCAGCTGCTGCAGCAGAAAAAGCCGCAGAAAAAATTGTTGATGAGGTTCTGGGGCCTGATCAGGCACATCCACCGGCTAAAGAACAGGGGGTTCAGGGAGAGCAGAAAAATACTAATGATCAGTCCTATTATTTAAATTCATCTGAACGGGTTATCCTGTCCATCAGCAATTTTTTTATTCCTGCTGCCCAGGCTGCAGGGCAGGCAAATTTATCTATAGACTCACCGGCTATACGCTCTATACAGGGCAAAATGAAAAAACGCCAGACAAAACTGCGTTCATTTTATCAGTCTGGGGCCGTTGGCTTTACTAATAATGCCCTGATTGCAGTAGTCAATGCCTCTGCATTATCTATTAAACAGAAGTCCACGGTAAAAAAACTGGTCAGTGCTGAAAACCGTGACCGAATGAATTTATATAAAGAAATAGCCAGTGCCAATGGTCATCCTGAATGGCAGTCTGATATCCAGAAAACCTTTGCTAAAACCTGGATACGCAAGATTTCTCCCGGCTGGATGTACCAGACATCTGCAGGTCAGTGGAAAAAGAAATAATCGGGCGCTTATATCTTATATATATAGTTACACATTATAAATGATAATACTTAAATGGCAGATATAGAACTGCTGCACCAGCTCAGGAGAAAGCTGGGTACGGTTATCGTGGGCCAGGAAGCCTTACTGGACAGGCTGGTAATTGCTGTTCTGGCAGGCGGTCATGTGTTGCTTGAAGGCCCGCCCGGGCTGGCAAAAACTACCGTAGTCCATGCTCTGGCAACAGCTATGGATGCTCAGTTTCAACGTGTTCAGTTTACTCCCGATCTGATGCCCGGAGACCTCACGGGCAGTGATATTTATGATGCGACTACCAGTACCTTTCGTTTTATCCCCGGGCCGTTGTTTCATGAAATTCTTCTGGCTGATGAGATAAATCGTGCACCTCCTAAAGTTCAGTCTGCTTTACTGGAAGCCATGGCAGAACATCAGATAACCGTGGGCGGTGTAACTCGGGCTCTGCCTTTATTGTTTATGGTTCTGGCGACTCAAAATCCCCTTGAGCAGTCCGGTACCTATCGTTTACCGGAAGCCCAGCTGGACAGATTTTTATTTCAGATCATACTCGATTACCCTGATCTGGAAGAAGAAATTGAAATTTCACGCAGGGCCAGGAAAGTCAATGAAGGGCATGTTGAAGAAGGGCTGACAGCCTCCTTAAAACCTATGGATATTCTGGCTTTAAGAGAGCAGCTTAATAATGTTTTTATTGAAGAAAAAATCGAACGTTTTGCGGTAGAACTGGTCGCAGCAACGCGGAATCTGGCGCAGCATATTCCTCAATGGAAGGACATGGTTCAAACCGGAGCTTCACCCAGAGCTTCGATAGCCTTATTACGTTCAGCAATGGCCAGAGCATTTCTTGATAACCGGGATTATGTGCTGCCCGAAGATATTATAGAACTGGCCGCAGATGTACTGCGACATCGTATGGTACTGGATTTTTCTGCACAGGCAGAAGGCATTACGGCAGACAAGATTATTGCCGCACTGCTTGATAGTATTAAAAAGCCCTAGCCCTTCAGGTTTCGTTTATATGTTCAGTCAAACTCTTTCTGATCAACCCCTGTTAACTGAAAAAGAAATTAATAAACTGCTGCTATCTGCTGCAACTGTTTCTTCAGACTCTGAAAATGCTGCTTTAATTGCCCGCAAAAGTGGTGAAATACTATCACCAGATACCGGTGCAGGTACTGATTTTGCAGAAGTTCGGGCTTATCATTCTGGTGATGACCCGCGTCATATTGACTGGCGGGCAACGGCTCGAACCGGTAAACCCCTGCTGCGTACCTTTCATAATGAACGCTCACAACCCCTGTGCATACTGATTGATAGAACAGATACCATGCGTTATGGTACTCAAGTACGTCTAAAGGTGACTCAGGCATTGCGCCTTGCTCTGTGGATCAGCGGCAGGGAAGCACGAAAAAACCGGGATATATCTTTTGTGATACTGGATAAGCCTTCGCACTGGCTGCCCGAGCAGCAGGGCATAAACAGCATCAAACAAATGCTTAAACAGGCTAATCTTCCCTGTCCGCCGCTAAATTATGATGCAACATCTCAACAGCAGAGCACTGTAAACTGGAATCAGATTCTGTCCGGAATAAAACAGCATATATTACCTGGCAGTGAATTGGTGCTGATTTCGGATTTCAACTCGCTGAATAAAAATCATGGAAAATTAATGTGTACTCTGGGACAATATTGTCTATGCCATAGTATTCATATCTTTGACCCTTCTGAAACAGAAGTAAATTTCCCCGCTGCTATTGAGCTGCATTGGCATAAGATTGTCTGCAAACTTTCAGTTTACCATCAGCAGACTGCAAGCAAACTAAATGCCGTTATTAATACCCGAATGGATACTATTATGCATATGTTCAGTAAGGCACAGATAAATTTCATGAGTCTATCAGTAACACAGCAGGATCTGTCATCTGTCGGGAGAAGGGTTTAAATATGCGCGTCTCTGAAGTTGATAATATGGCGGATATATTTATTCCACAACTGGTCGTAAATAGCACATCGTTTACTATAACAGATTATTTTCTAATAGCACTTGTCACTGTTTTAAGTTTATTTTCGGGCGGTTATATTCTTTGGAAATATTTTAATCGACCATTAAAAAAACTCAAACGGGATTTAAAAAACAATATCATAGATCCACGATTTGCAGCCCACCAGCTGACCGCATATATTGCAGGACAGAATAATAAAAATTTTAAAGTATTTCAGTCAGAACTGGATAAACTGCGTTTTCAAAAACAACAGCCTGCCAGAGAACAGCTTATAGCTATTATAGATCAGGTTGATTATGGCCGTTGAAACAGGATTTGGCTTTGAGCAGTTTTATTGCTTATATTTTCTACCCATACCCTGGCTGATTATTTTTTTCTTTAAATCGTTTAATCCTGTCTGGCCCCAGTTACTGCCGTCTCTCAAAGTTAGATATCCTCTTCTGCACAATATTATAATAGATAGTGATTCTACTCCAGATGCATCCGGTTTTAATATTCAGAAACTCTTACTTATGATGGCTATAAGCCTGTTTATCATTGCCCTGGCGCAACCCGTTCGTTATACCGGTGTCATTCAGGGAAAGCAGCAATACCAGCCAGTGGATTTAATTTTTGCCGTGGATACAGCCTTGTCAATGAGTTTAAGTGACTATCTGTTAAATAATAAACCAGTCAGTCGTTTAAATATGGCGAAAATTTTACTCAGTGGATTTATTCAACAATATTCCGGTAAATATCTTGCACTGCTTGTTATTGGTAATCCTCCATCACTGTGGCTGCCGCTGACCACAGATAAACGGCTTGTACAGGATGCTGTCAGTCGTTTAACTCCCTTTTTAGGCGGGCGTATTACGGATATGGGAGCCACTCTGAATTTAATGGGGGAAAAATTTACCCGACCCCGTGATGTTGATGATGCTCATGCTGCTCGTGATAAAGTAGTGGTGCTTATTTCTGACGGGGGTACTCAGGTGGGCTCGGTTTCTCCACAGGACGCCGCAAGAAAACTGGCAGATAAGGGCTTTTCCTTATATATTATTGCTGTAGGTTCCGATGATCCAGATGCTGATTCTTATGATAACAGCAGTCTGATTTATGAGCCTGCAAATTTATTTATGCTGCAGCAGGTGGCTGATCAGGGTCGGGGTCAATTATTTCATGCGCTGGATAGTCAGAGCTTTATAGATGCTTTAAAGCTAATTGAACAGCAACATAAAAAACTTCTTAAGATAACAGAGACTATAAAATTATCTCAGCCACTGTATGCCTGGCCATTATTATCCGGCTTAATTATTCTGTTGATGACGGTATTGTTTTCAGGCAGCAGGAGCGGTCATGTTTGCTGAACATTTATACTGGCGTGAACCTTTCTGGCTGCTGCTTCTGCTATTACCCTGGCTGATTGTTCTGCTGATTTATTTCAGACAAAAAGCCATCTGGAATAAAATTGCTGTACCTGATCTGCAGCCCTGGGTTCAATATCACTCCAGACAGTCAACAGACAATTTTAAGCGAGTTATTTTAATTCTGTCCTGGTTGTTATTCTGTATTGCCCTGGCAGGACCCAGAACCATTAAGTGGATACCTCCGGCAATGCAGCAGGATAATTCCCGGGTTATGGTGCTGCTTGATTTTTCATTATCTATGAGAGCGGTTGATACCACCATCAGTCGTATTGAGCAGATACAACAGTTATTAATGCACTGGCTGGATCTCTTTCCAGTGTCGCTGCAAATGGGTCTGACTCTATACGCCGGTCATGTACACCCATTATTAATTACCACAAAAGATCAGATTTTGCTTAAATATTTTGTGGCTCAGTTAAAGAACTTCAGTCCACCGACCGCCGGTAATAATCTGGCTTCGGCTATTAAACAATCTATTTCATCTCTTAGCAGTCAAAAAGACAAAAATTACCTGTTAATTTTCAGTGATGGTGATATGGATAAAAACGCACTGAATAATGCCATTACGGTATTACAAAATGACATCAGAGTAAAAAACATAAGGACTATTATAATCGGTGCCGGCAACAATGAAGCCGTCAGTATACCGATTAAATCCAGTCATGTGCTGACACAAAATGGAAAAATGATTGTCAGCCGCCGCCATAGTGAAAATCTTAAACAACTGGCTAAAGCTGCTAATGGTTCTTATCAGGCTATAGAAACCTTATCAGATACCACCTTAAATCAATTACTAAAACTGCCTGAGCCTGTTATTTCTGAGGCTCAAAACACCAAAGTTTTATGGCATGAATGGTTTTTTATTCCTTTACTGCTGGCAATTATACTGCTTTTTTCAGCTCTGGAATTTAAAGGGATGAGACATCGTTCCTTATTGGCAATTAGTTTTTTTTTCTGGCTCAGTGGCTGTAATAATAGTATTGACCAGCAGGAATTAAATGATTTACATAAAATTGAGCAGCAGATAAACAGCGCATTGCAAATACACGATTACCAACAGGTGCTGGCGTTAAACAATAAACTTTCTATCAATATGCAATCTGATTATAGCCGTTTTGCAAAGGGTGTCGCCTGTTTTAGACTAAAGGATTTTGTCTGTGCGCAACAGGTATTTTCCTTCCTGTCCTGGAACCTGAAAGATAAACAATTAAAAGCTCAGGCAATTTTTAATCTGGCTGACAGCCATTTTTATCTGGGGGATTATGAGCAGGCTTCAGTTTTATTTGAAGATGCCCTGAAAAATGGTATTTCAGAACAGAAGGTTCGTGTTAATCTGGAGTTTTCCAGATCTCTGGCAAGTGCTATACGAAAAACCATTTCAGATATTGAGAAAACTCAGCAGCGAGCAGAATGGTATGCAGCGACCACAAAATTAACAGAAAAGTTTACTGATAAGGTTGCCAAAGGTATGTTCTTACCCAG
>JALVAL010000393.1 GCA_027011205.1 Gammaproteobacteria bacterium | reverse complement strand
GTATTAATAGGGTAAAATTTTTTCCTGCATATAGTTTCATAACTTTCTGTTTCCTGTACTTTTAAAATGCTATGTTGTTAATTTTCTGTACCTACGGGTAAACTGCGTAATAAATCAACAAATTCATAAGCGATTTGTTCTCTGGATTCCTGCAAATCATCTAAATGTCTGGATGCAGTGAGACGGTAAACGGATTTATCAGAATGAGTATCCACGACATTAATGACGACCATATAATGCTTCTCACTTTCCGGTACGTAACTTGCGAAACATCTGGCTTCATCTTCAATAGGTTCTAATTTGAGTCCTGAGGTGGTTTTAATGCCGTATATAAACTGAACTTCTATATCAGAGGACTGGACATTTTCCTGTAAACCTTTACTATTAAGAGCATATTTAATGCCATACGCGATTTTTTGTTCAAGCTCAGGATCATGGAACTTTTTAGATGGTAGCGCTTTGATTGAATAGCTTTGATAATGATCAAAAGGCGTATTTTTCTTTATGGTGTATTCACTTTTAATGGGATACTTTCCGGATGTTGACGGATTCTCCATCCGTAATCTCAGTGATAGATTATTAACGGAATCTGCATGACGTAAGGCTTCTTTTGGCGTGATTTTGTTTTGAATGACCAGGTCAAACAAAGCCTGATCAAAGGTTTTATTAATTCTGCCGCTGCTTTTTTCCATTGCCTCCTTAAGTTCAGAAACTTTACCTTTCTCAATAAGTTCAGATATATACGGAGTGTTAATCATTAACTCGACGGCGGCAATACGTTTATCATGAATGCCAAATAATAGCCGTTGAGCCACAACGGCTTTAAGATTAAGAGAGAGATCCTGTAGTAACTGTCTATGTGCCTCTTCCGGGAAAAAATTTAAGATTCGCTCAATAGCCTGGTTGGCATTATTAGCATGCAGCGTCGCCAGACACAGATGGCCCGTTTCGGCATAAGTAATGGCCTGCTGCATGGTTTTTCTATCCCTGATTTCACCAATTAAGATCACATTGGGGGATTCTCTAAGGGCATTTTTTAATGCTTCTTCGTAACTTAAGGTATCCAGACCTACTTCACGTTGATTTATAAGTGATTTCCTGTTGGCATAAATAAATTCAATGGGATCTTCAATGGTAAGAATATGACCGGTTCTCAAACTATTGCGATAATCAATCATGGCTGCCAGGGTTGTGGATTTACCCGTACCTGTACCACCTACCAATAAGACCAGGCCATGATCTTCCATAATCATGTCTTTAAGAGTCTCTGGTAATAACAGTTCTTCAATGGTCGGTATGGTATTTTTTATAAATCTTGCAACTAACGCAGGTTCTCCTCGTTGTTGAAAGACATTAATACGAAACCGCCCCACCCCTTCTACTATAAGTGATTTATTAAGTTCATATGAACTTTCATATTGCTTAATATCATTATCACTGAGAATTGAATAAATAAGACTGTGATTCGTTTCCAGATCCAGAACCTGTTCGTAAACAGGATACATTCTGCCTTCTTTTTTAATCATTGGCGTCGCATTAAAACTAATAAAGAGATCTGATGCTTTCTGGTCTGCGACTTTTTCTAATAAAGTAAATAAATTCATAGTTATCTAACCGTATTTATCGAATCATATTCAACGAGCTATCATCTGTTAATTTTGACCTGACAGCCAGTTAACCAGTTTAGTGGCTACGGAATTTGCAGCCTTATTTAATGCGCTTGCTGCACCCTGAGCATTTTTAGTGGCTGATGGTATTATAGAAACCAGCTCTTTGGTCGCAAGCACTGTTCTGGATTTATGATCAATAAGAAAACACCCTGCTCTGATAACTCCACTGGAAGAACCATTACTATTGATATGATGACTAAAGTCATACAATGTACACTCTAATATCTGAGTAGCCCTGGCAGATGAAGCCGGAGGTAAAACCGCTTTGAATTGACCACTGTTTTCTAAAGAGACCTGAAAAAGAATTTGCAGTAATCTAACGGGCGCATCACTCCATTGACTGTATATATAATGATTTCTGCTGTGCTGCTCATCAGAATAAATGATATTGCTACTGGTAAAAGCTTCTGAGGAACGAATTGGAGACAATTTAAGCACTGTCTTTTTTGAATTATCAGATGCAGGCAGAGCCGGTTTATCACTATTCCATTGAGGCGAGATGGTATATATGTTTACGGGTGGACTTGTATGACTAACACAGGCGGTAAGCAAAACTGACCACAGGATAAGAAAAACAGCATAAAATTTATTATTCAGCATAATTTATTTCTCCCGGGCCGGGCTTTAACTGAGTTTTTTTAAATAACAAATCACTTGGACTGTTTTCAATGGACTGAATGGTTCTTTGAAGTTCATCTGTCAGTAAGTCCAGGTCATACATCAGCTTATTAAATGATTCAAGACTTTGATGAACATCCTGCTGCATATTGATGCCGACATGAGCATAATTTTTATTAAGAGTGACGGCCATTTCATGAACACTGTCTGATGCAGTATTAATTTTTTCAAACGCTTTAGTGGCTGTCGTTGCCATTATTATACCATTTTCAACTAACTGGTGGACACTGCTTATTTCTTTTCTGACATCTTGAAGCAATAATTTTGCTTCAAGTAGAACTCCGTCAATATTTTTCAAATTATCCTTATTCAGAAGACGATTAAACTTATCTAAGGCTAAGCTGGATTTTTCAGAAAAACCATCCAGGGCTCCGCCTAACTGAGCAAATATAGAAGGAGTTGAAGGAATTACTGGGATCTTATTGCCGGTTTTTTTCAGTGCTAATGAATTATTTCTGCTGCCCCTCAGTTCGACAAAAGTCAGACCAGTTATGCCAAAAGATTTAAGTGTTGCCCTGGTGTCACGGGTAATTTTAATACCATGTTGTATTTTTAAAAGCAACTCCACCTGTTCTAAATTATTTGAATTTATACCTATATGTGCTACTGTTCCGATATCAACCCCCTTGTATTTGACGGAAGCATCAGGATTAAGACCGGCTACGGATTCATTCATATAAACGTGATAAAAATCGTAATCATTTTGACTATTGAGTTTTTCAAGCCAGACCACAAAAGTAACCAGGCCCGTTAATAATATAACAACAAACAAACCGACCAGAGTATAATTAATTCTACTTTCCATTCTGGCTCCTTAGCTTTCCCCTGGCACCACAAAAAAATTCTTTGATAATAGGATGTGGATTCTGTTTAACCTCATTAAGAGTACCTTCTGCAATCACTTTTTTTTCTCCCAGAACGGCAAAACGATCAACAATCGTCCAGATTGAATCAAGATCATGAGTAACCATAACAACAGTTAAAGCAAGCGTTTGACATAGTTGATGGATTAAATGATCAAACGCTTCAGCTCCCACTGGATCCAGCCCTGAGGTTGGCTCATCTAGAAACAAAAGCTCCGGATCCATGACCAGTGCACGTGCTAATGCGGCTCGTTTAACCATTCCACCACTGAGTTCTGCCGGATAAAGATCAGCCACATAGGCCGGTAGACCAACCATGGCAATTTTCAACTGAACTATTTCCCGAATTAATGATGGCGGAAGCTCACTGTATTCACGAAGCTTGATACTGATATTTTCCTCTACAGTCAGTGAAGAATAAAGAGCGCCTGCCTGAAAAAGCACCCCCCATTGATGACTTAAAATAGCCGCATCGTGACGACTGATAGTTAATAGATTCTGGCCAAAGATACTGATTTGTCCGGCTTGAGGGCGAAGCAGCATAATCATTTCTTTTAGTAAAGTAGATTTTCCCGAACCGCTGCCGCCAAGCAAACCATATATCTCACCCTGATGAACCGTCAGATTAACACCATCATGGACAACATTATTTCCAAAACGGGTGACCACATTGGATACCTTGATAATAGTATGGCTCAAATACCTAACTCCGTAAATAAAACCGAAAAAAGCGCATCACAGGCGATGACCAGGAAAATAGCATTAACCACACTGATTGTCGTATAACGGCCGATACTTTCGGTATTATTAGAGACCTGTAAACCATAAAAACAACCGACAGAAGCAATTAGCCATGCAAAGAACGGCGCTTTAAAAAGACCAATCCAGACATGTTTAATATCCAGAGCGGATTGTAAACGATGCAGAAATTCAGCATTAGATATATTCAGATGAATATCAGAAATAAACATACCGGCTAAAATACCAATAATATCAGCAAAAAAAACCATTAACGGAAGTGCTATGATTAACGCCAGGATTCGAGGCACCACCAGAAAACGATGTGGGTCAAAGCCCATGGTTCTCATAGCATCAATTTCTTCTGTTATCTTCATTACCCCAAGTTGAGCGGTATAGGAAGACCCTGTTCTGCCGGCTACAACAATGGCCGTTATAAGCGGAGCAAGTTCACGGGTAATTGAGATGCCAATCATATCAACAATAAAAATATTGGCACCAAACTTCTGCAGTTGAACAGCTCCCTGATAAGCAATGACAATTCCAATTAAAAAGCTGGTTATAGCTATAATTGGTATTGCCCGAACACCGGCATCTTCAATATTTTTAATTATGGCAGAAAATCGAATAGTGCCCGGGTGGATAAGTGAAGTCGCCAGATTGACAAATATTTCTCCCATAAAAGTAATAAATGCAATAAAATCTTTTACCAGCCAGACACTGGTTTTTCCAACACTATTAAGTGGACTTAGTAGAATATTGAAGCCTGATTTTTTTGAGGTAGAAAAGTTTCTGGGAATAAATTTTCGTAATAATCGAAACATTTTTATATGTTCAGATTTTACCCCGGTCAGTTTAATAGAGCAGTTCTTTGATTTAAGTAATTTATAATAGTGGAAAAAAATGGTTATTCCGGCTGTATCGACACGACCAACCTCTGAAATATCCCATTGGAATGATTTTTTTTGACTATTTACACTATGTTGGACAATTTTTTCTATGATAGAGGCAATATTATGAACAGCATCAACCGTCCAGTCACCAGAACATTTAAACTGTATGACACCATCTCGTTCTGGAAATTGTATTAACTGTGCAGGATTTGGCTGTATTAATTGCATCCCTTATCTAATTCCTTATTATCGATGTAACTTATAACAATACTATAGCTACTAACTGTGATCAGTACCTACATTCAATGCGGTGTGTTTTCATGGACTTGCTATTTTTGTCGTTCAATAATTCCAGTTAATTCACAGCCTTGTACTAATGTATTATAAACAGTACCAAACTGTTTAATATTACGATGCAATAATGCCAGCCTTTTATCAGTTTCTGGAGTATCTATTGTTAGCTTATATTCTATGCGCTGCATTTTGGGTGGTTTGTCCTGTCGATAGCCGCTAATACTGACCTGAACATTATTTAATTCAAATTTAAGGATAGGGATAACACGCTCTATATTTTTTATAATACAGGCTGCCAGAGCTGCCAGCAGTAATTCAGCCGGGTTAAATGCATCAGAACGTCCCTGTAAATCCGTATCCAGTATTATTTCAGCCTCTTTACACTGAACAAGACTGCCATGATGATCAATCCTTTGTGCAGTAATATTATATTGCAACATAATCAGACTCCCTAAAATTGATTTATTGTGAGTTTTACTGCCAGCAGGTATAAAACAATAGCAAGTAACTGTTTTACCTGTTTCTGACTCAATCGATAATGCATAATACGATTGCCGATAATTCCACCCAGCAATGCAGCAATGGTAACAACCAGTAATAATAACCAGTTCATTTGAACAAAATGTAAATAGGTAAAAAAACCACCTAATGCAGAAAATGGAATAACAAAGCTAACAGTATAGGCAGCTTTTTTAGGTTCATAACCCAGAAAAATTAATGAGGGAACAATTATTGAACCGCCACTCACACCCAGTAAGCCGGAAATAAGACCCACACAGGTACCAATATAATACAGTATCCATTTTCTGGTATAATGCACTTTCGCCTGTTTTTTCTGTACTAATAACAGGCTTGCACTGAGTAATAATAAAGTGATCAGCACCCACTTAACCCAATATTCGGCAATATATTGACTAAGATAGGCACCTATTGGAGTGCTTATTAATGTTGAAATTACCAGTGGCAGCGCAAAACTTAAATCCAGATCACGGCGTAAAAAATTTAATATACTGCCGCTAAAAGTACTGACAGCATTGATAAATAAACCTAGCGCCTTTGCCAGGTTTAAAGGCATACCCGTCAATGGAAAAATACTGACTAATACAATTGCCGAACCAATTCCACCCATTGAGAACAGGGTTGAAAAAAACAGAGTCAGACTAAAGTAAATAAATAATTCCATAATAAAATAAAGACCTGTCCTTTACCCAGCACATCGTAAGACCTCGTCCTTAAGGTCGAGGATAGCAGTGGTGTGATAACTATTTATCAAAATTTCCAAATGCCTCGTCTTTTAAGGCGAGATGCCGGGTTTACTCTGTTATTCTGATTATCCCAGCTTAAATTGTTGTAGCCGGAAGAACAGGGTCTTCCTATACCGCTAATGACTGTTTCAATTGCCATGCTCCCTGGACTGGACAATAACAAAATTTTTAAAAAAATATAATTATTCGGCGCAATTTTAATAGCCCAGTTGTTATATATGAATCGTTTTTGCCTTGCCGCCTTTTAGTTTATCCATAAGACCTAATAATCCCCCTTGCAGATACTTAACATTATATCCCTTTGTTACCAGATAGCTTCTGGCCATATTAGATCGGTCAGTCATGGGGCAGGCTACTACAATTAATTTATCTTTGGGTAATTCATTCAGTCGTTCGGGCAATTCATTGGCCGGAATTTTTAAACCAAAATTAAGCTGCCAGACGGCCGTTTCCATTGGGATACGAATATCCACCAGTTCGGCTTCACCCTTATTATGGGCAGTAATAAAGTCTTCAATAGAAATTCTGGCCTGAGACATTTCCTGTGGCACAATACCCTGGGCGAATTTAGTGGTTAAATCTGTCATTTTTTTCTCCTCAAAAATTAATTTTCAATTGCATTCATATAATCACGCGCAATGTCACCGCGTAATTCCTTTACAATGCCCAGCATGCCATCAGTCAAATAACGGCAATGATAGCCTTTTATCGTTAAATACAAACGTGCTATTTCAGCCCGATCATAATGAGGACACATAGTCACAATGGTTTTATCCGGGTCCAGTTCATCCAGTCGATCTGGAAGCTCATTCAGAGGAATATGCTGGCCGATACCAACACGCCAGGCGGTGTATTCCTCTTTAAAACGAATATCAATCAGTTGAACTTTTTTCTCTTTATACAGTTTTAGTAATTCCGGTAATTGTATTTTCATGGCTTTGCGCTCA
>JALVAL010000392.1 GCA_027011205.1 Gammaproteobacteria bacterium | reverse complement strand
ACATCCGTATCAGGGGTTGTATCAGGCTAAATCGGGTGCAATAGGAAACAACCAAACCAGTGAGCTTTCCATCGAATATAAGGTGATGGCCAATGACCAAATCAAGTTTTATAAAAAGGTTTCATCGGAAACCGATTTCGATGTCTTTGAGTTTTATATTGATGATGAACTCTATAGTTCATGGTCAGGAACACATGAAGGATGGACACATCAGATTTATAATGTTTCTCCGGGATTACACGAGTTTAAGTGGTTGTATAGTAAGGATTTTTCTGGAAGCGGCGGAGCTGATTGTGCCTGGCTTGACTACGTTGAATTGCCAACCATGCTGGTTACAACACTGTTTGCCGGCCCCGATGATGATGCCTGTGCTAACAGCAGTTATCAGATGATGGCCACAGCAACCAATCAAAGCACAATTTTATGGACAACCTCAGGCGATGGTACTTTTGATGACGCTACCTTGCTTCAGCCCTATTATACACCGGGAGTACAAGATATTGAAAACGGTGATGTTACACTAACTATTTCCATTATTGATAACGATGGTAAGGAATTTTCGGATGACGTTACACTTACCATTAATATTGCTCCTGAAGCACCTGGCAAATCGGTGGGTCCCGATTTCGTTGATATTTTCAAAGTTTCCGAAACAGATTATACCATTAATCAGGTGGAAAATGCTGATTATTACCAGTGGTCAGTTTCTCCTTCAGAAGCAGGAACTGTTATCGAAACCGACACTGCTATTACGGTTTACTGGAATAGCGATTTTATGGGGGAAGCCTGGCTTAAAGCTCAAGCCGTTAACAACTGCGGAAACAGTAGTTTTTCCGATTCTCTTTACATTATTGTTGACAATACGGTAGGAATTATGCAACAGCATGATACAAAGTTTAACTTTGCTGTTGCACCCAATCCCAATAATGGTAATTTTAATCTGACATTTAATGCTGCTTCAAATGAAAGGACAACGATTAAATTGATTGATAACATGGGTCATGAGGTTTATCAAAAAGTAGTTGACAATGGCGTAAGCCTGAATCTTCAGGTGAATCTTAAACCCGGAATTTATTTGCTGGTTGGTAACCAGGCTGGCAGTCAATATGTAACAAAAATTGTAATTCAATAATTTTAGTTAGTGGTTTTTAAAAAGAGGCTCTTTAAGGCTAAACCCTATTTTGTTACATTGGTGAAGGATTATTGATTATTTTTGACATAAATATCAATAAATAAACGTTATGAAGATTGAATACAATAATCTTTATACACATTTTGTTCTGACAACCTTATACAGGCAACCTCTAATTCCTGAACAAAACAGAGCAAGAATTGAAAAGTACATAACAGGTATTGTCAATAATAATCTTTCCAAACTATATGCTATTTATGCTAACCCTGAGCATGTACATTTTATTGTCTCCCGTTCACCGGATATATCAGAAACCGAGCTGGTCACAATCATTGCTGATAGTTCGGAGCGGTTTATCAATAAAAATAAGCTTTCTAATGGGAAATTCGCCTGGCAACAATCATCCTCTGCGTTTTCGGTTTCAAAATCTGATGTGGACAAAATCTGCAAGTATATATTAAACCAACCGGAACATCATAAAAAAGTAAGCTTTGCAGAAGAATATGAAAAGTTCATAAAGCATTACCAGCAGAACCTGAAAAAGATAAGGTAATAAGGTTGGTTCGGGTTTTTATCCTAAAGCTACTAAGGTAAAATTCTATTACAAAAAGATGCCTTCCTGTTTAATTGGTGTTAAGTGAGCAGACAATTATCAGTATCATCGTATCAAATAAGGTTAGTTGAGTTTGGAAATAATTTTTCAGTTGTTTTTTTCTAAGTTTAAAAACCTTATCAAAAAAAGAAACCTTAGTAGCCCAAACAATCCAATTTTAATCCAACCTTATTAGCTTATTTTTTTTGAAATGAAATGATAATCATAAAAAAAATATCATGCCTATGGCTTATACATGTAAAATAGGAATTAGCCTCGGTTAAAAATGAACAGCCTCTTTTATTTGTATAAG
>JALVAL010000391.1 GCA_027011205.1 Gammaproteobacteria bacterium | reverse complement strand
GGATTTTCCAGAACATTTTGACTTCACCCGTACGGTGAGTACGAGTAAAGCCAAAATAACCTGTAAAACCCTTTATCTCCAGCACCTAAGACTGTTTCGCTACGATGTCAACTGATTTTTCTAGGTTAAACTAAATAGTGTGCATCCATTTATTGATGCACACTAGCGGCATAAGGATGTGCCGCTCATTTTTGACGACGGTAAGTCGTTGAAAATGGAGTAAAAGAAAAATCACACTTTTTCATTTACGTTCTGCTAAATTGTCAGGAAGGCAATTTCCGGATGGACACAAAATAGTTTTTGGAGGGATTTTCTTTTTAAATAGATATCATTAGACTCTAAGTTTAAATTATTCCAGGTAGATTTTGGTCAAACGTAATTCGTTACTTAATGTGCCAGGAGATTTGACAGAGCATCATGATTGGTGATTTCAATCTTTCCCCGACTGAGCAACACCCAGCCTTTGTTTTCAAATTCTTTCAGCTGACGGCTGATCACCTCACGGGCTGAGCCCAGTTCGGTGGCTAAAGCCTGGTGAGTTGTTCTGATGGGGGTATTTACTGAACCATTTTCAAGTAGATATTTGGCCAGACGAATATCCAGTTTGGCAAAACTGATTTCTTCTACCAGGGTAATCAGTTTGATCAGGCGGTCACCATAGGAATGGAATACCTGTTTTCTGAAGGCTTTGGATTCTCCCATATATTGCTCAAAAACAGGTTTTGGAATAGCCAGTGCCACCACATCGGTTTCGGTGATGCCTTCAGCCGGGTAGTCCTCAGAGGATATCAGACAGGAGGTGGTTAATACGCAGGAACCGCCGCTGCTGATATGATACAGCACAATTTCTCGACCGTTTTCAGCCCGGGTAAAGACTTTAACTGAACCGGCAATGACCAGCAGATAGTTTAAACACTGATCGCCCTGATGAAAAATAGTGGTGCCGTCAGGGATAGTAATTTGCTGGGAATGATCAAGGATATTGATGCCGTCCTGACCTATGGCCTGGTTTAGTTTGGGAAACAGGCTTAAAATAGTATTGGTTAACTGCATGGGTTTAATAAATCTCATTAGGACTGCTGAGTCAGTGCCTGTTTTATCTGTGCATCCATGCCTCTACGGCCTTGCAGGCCGCCAGTATGTATTATCAGGATCTGACTATCGGGTGGAAAATAATTATTATTGATCAACTCTACAATAGCATACATCATTTTGGCTGTGTATACCGGATCCAGTGGTATTGAGTATTTTTTTTCAAACTCGATTATAAAGCGGGCCAGTTCTGTTGTCATCCGGCCAAACCCGCCAAAGTGATAATCATAAATAAATTCTCGCTGGATGTATTGCTCAGGGATGTTAGTTGCATAGCTCTGTAACAGCGTGTTTATAGTATTTTCCAGAAATTGAGCACCTTTAAGGGCAGGAAAACCTAATACTTTGCTATTGCTGTGATTATTTTTCTGTAAGCCGTGAATAATACCGGCCATGGTTCCACCTGTTCCGCAGGCAACGCAAATGAAGTCAGTTTTCCGAGGTATATATGAGCAGATTTCTGCAGCGCCCTTAATAGCCAGAGAATTGGTGCCGCCTTCAGGTACCAGATAGTAGGCCTCATCCTCTGATAATAATAATTGAGCTTTAAGTTGTTGTATTAATACTGCAATAAATAGCGGATGATGTTTCTGTCGATAGTCCTGACGGTTAATATAGAACAGGGACATTCCCATTGTCTGTGCATCTGCCAGAGTCGGATTCAGGGGCAGATGTTCTTCACCACGAATAATGCCGATGGTTTTTAAATGGTATTTTTTACCGGCAGCAGCCAGGGCATGAAGATGGTTGGAGTAGGGGCCGCCAAAGCTTATCAGGGTCTGGATATTCTGTTCAGCAGCCGCTAAAAGATTATATTTTAATTTAAACCATTTATTGCCGGAAATAAGCGGATCGTAAAGATCGGTTCTTAATATGGAGACTGACAGTCTTTTTTCTTTAAAGACTGAGGAATTGATTGTTTGCAAGGGGATGTCAGAAACTGGTGT